>NZ_JAOECR010000080.1:0-15145 GCF_029836955.1 Stenotrophomonas sp. GD04054
GATCACAAAGAAAAAAACAAAAGCAAAAGCCGGTTCTTCAGGCATTTGTGTCGACCAAGGTCGACACCTACCGGAGCAGGACGCCGTTCCGGCAGACCGCGGGAAACTGTCGAAGGCGGGGTGGGTCAGTTTGCGGGGGCGTGAGCGCCATGGATGGCGCGACCGAGCCTACACGGACGTACTTGCGGCGTCCCCCGCAAACTGACCCACCCCGCCATCCCACGGAATGCACGCTCTTGCTGTTGCAGTGGCCTCGGCGGGTGCAGGGCTGCAAGCCCTGCCGGAACCCCACATCACTCAGCAGGCTTCAGCCACCGCAGTGCGAGGACGCCCCAGCCATGCCAGCAGCAACCCCGAGGCCGCCAGCAGGCCACCGGCCACCGGAATCGCGGCATAGCCCAGGCCCGAACTGATCACCGCACCGCCCAGCGCCGCACCCACGGCATTGCCCAGGTTGAACGCACCGACGTTGATCGACGACGCCAGGCCCGGCGCCTCGCTGGCCGCCTGCATCACCCGGATCTGCAACGGCGGCACGATCGCAAAAGTCGCGGCACCGAACAGCAGCACCCCCAGCGCCGCAGTGGCGTGGTGCATGAAGGCCAGCGGCAGTACGAACATCAGCACGGCCAGGACCGCCAGCAGGATGCGGGTGGCGCCATCCAGCGACCAGTCGGCCATGCGCCCGCCGATGCCGTTGCCGAAGGTGAAGCCGATGCCGATCAGCGCCAGCGACATCGCGATGAAGGCGTTGGAGGCACCGGTCAGCTCGGTCAGCACCGGCGCCACGTAGGTGTAGAGGGTGAACATCGCACCGGCACCGAGCACGGTGGTGGCCATCGCCAACAGCACCTGCGGCTGCAGGATCGCCTTCAGTTCGCGGCGCACGTCCGGGCGCGCATCGGGTGCGGATGCCGGCAGCGCCAGGCCCAGCGCAGTGATCGCCACCAGGCCCAGCACCGCCGTGCCGGCGAAGGACAGACGCCAGCCCAGCTGCTGGCCCACCCAGGTGGCCAGCGGCACACCGCCGATGTTGGCGATGGTCAGGCCCATGAACATGGTGGCCACGGCGGCAGCCTGCTTGTCCTTCGGCACCAGGCTGGCGGCAACCACCGCACCGATGCCGAAGAAGGCACCGTGATTGAGGCTGGTGACCAGACGCGACAGCAACAGCAGGCCGTAGTTCGGGGCCAGTGCCGAGAGCAGGTTGCCGACCACGAAGATCGACATCAGCAGCATCAGCGCGGTGCGCTTGCCAAACCGTCCCATCAGCAGGGTCATCACCGGCGCGCCCAGCATCACGCCCACGGCATAGGCGGTGATCAGCATGCCGGCGGTGGGAATGTTCACGCCGACGCCGTCGGCAATGACGGGCAGCAGGCCCATCGGCGCGAATTCAGTGGTGCCGATGGCGAAGGCGCCGACGGCAAGGGCCAACAAGGCGGCTCTGGAGTTCATGGGGTCATCCTGCGTGGGGCAGGTCCTGGAAAAGAGCGCGTAGCCTGCGCGCTTTGTCGGCCCGGATTAAGCCTCGCCCCGGGAAAACACTGTTGACCTCAATTCACAGCTGGCGGGAACCTCCCCGCCGGGCATGGCCCGGCGAGCCCAATGGGTCCCATAACGCAGAACCCCGGCGCTGGCCGGGGGTTCTGGGAGACACATTTGCCTGTGATCTGCTTACCAGTCGCCAGCACCCGGCACATGGTGATCGCGTGCGCGGCGGCGCATCAGCAGGTTCAGCCATTCCACCAGCACCGAGAAGCCCATGGCGGCATAGATGTAGGGCTTGGGCACGTGCACGTCCAGGCCATCCAGGATCAGCACCGCACCGATCAGCAGGATGAAGGCCAGTGCCAGCATCTTCACGGTCGGGTTTGCGTCGATGAAGCGGCCCAGCGGGTTGGCGGCCAGCAGCATCACCAGCACCGACAGCAGGATGGCGGCGACCATCACCGGGATGTGATCGGCGATGCCGACAGCGGTGATCACCGAGTCCAGCGAGAACACGATGTCGATGATGGCGATCTGCAGGATGACCATGCCGAATACACCCGAGGCCTTGCTGGTGGCTGGGTTCTCGTCTTCGCCACCGGTGATCAGTTCCTTGATCTCCATGTAGCCCTTGATGATCAGGAACAGGCCACCGACGATCAGCACCAGATCGCGGATGGAGATGCCCATACCAGCCACGGTGAACAGGTTGGCGGACATGTGCGCCAGATAGGCCAGCGACACCAGCAGGGCGATGCGGGTGATGCAGGCCACGGCGATGCCGAGCTTGCGCGCGAACGGGCGACGCTCTTCCGGCAGCTTGCTGACCGCGATGGAAATGAACACCAGGTTGTCGATGCCGAGCACGATTTCCAGTGCGCTCAGGGTGAACAGGGTCACCCAGGCATTGGGGTCGGCGAGGAACTCAAAGGACATGGAAACTCTTCAGGGCAGTGGGGGAATGGGGATCAGCCGTAATTGCCGGCCATTGCATGCGGGACCACGACCAGCGCCCAGCACAGAAGCACGTTCATCATCAGCACGAACACTGCCGCCGAACCCATGTCCTTGGCGCGGCCGGCCAGCTCGTGGATCTCGCTGCCGTAACGTTCGATCACCGCCTCGATGGCCGAGTTGGCCAGTTCCATCGCCAGCACCAGCAGCATCGAGCCGATCAGCAGCGCGCGCTCGACCGGGGTCTGGCCCAGCCAGACCGCGACCGGAGTCAGCAGGATCAGCAGGTAGACCTCCAGCCGGAACGAGGACTCATGCAGCCAGGCGGCGCGCAGGCCCTGCCAGGACCAGCGGGCGGCCTGGAAGATGCGGCGCGGGCCGCGGGGCAGATGGCCGAACTGATCAGCCACGGGTGGAACATCCAGCAACAGGGGCGCGGCGCAGCGACCGCTCAGACGCACGGCAGGGAATCATGGGTGCACAGGGATAGGCAGATGGCCGCCATTTTGCCACAAGGCCGCCAGCCGCATCCCGGCACCGGCCCGGTGAATGGACTGCCAGGGGCAAGCCCCGGCCCGCCCCAGCTTCTATGATGGCTTTCCCCTTCCCTGCTGGAGCGCCTGATGTCCCGTCGCCGTACCTGCCTGCTGATGCTGGGCCTGCTGACCGCCGCCCCCCTGGCCCAGGCGCTGAGCCCGGCCAAGCCGCCGCGCGTGCCCGAGCAGGTCTCCAACGTGGCCTGGGCCGGCGACATGGCCCACTTTGCCAGCGCCGACCAGGCCAGCCCGCCGCCACGGGGCGGCATCGAGTTCATCGGCAGCTCCTCGATCCGCATGTGGGAAGGCCTGGCAGCCGACTTCCCCGGCCAGCCGGTGTTCAACCGTGGCTTCGGCGGTTCGGAAGTGCGCGACAGCACCTGGTATGCCGACCGCATCGTGGTGCCGTATGCACCGTGCAAGGTGTTCTTCTACGCCGGTGACAACGACCTCAACAGCGGCCGCAGCGCCGTGCAGGTGCGCGACGATGTGGTTGCCTTCGTGCAGCGCGTGCATCGCGACCTGCCGAAGACGAAGGTGGAGTACCTGTCGATCAAGCCAAGCCCGTCGCGCGCGCACCTGCTGCCGGCGATCAACGAGGCCAACACGCTGATCAAGGCAGCCCTGGCCAAGCTGCCCAACACCGGTTTCACCGACGTCTACACGCCGATGCTCGGCATCGACGGCCAGCCGGATGCGTCGCTGTTCCGCGAGGACATGCTGCACATGACCCCGGCCGGCTATGCGATCTGGACCAGGGCGCTGGCGCCGAAGGTGAAGTGCGATTGAAGAAGGCTGCGGCCTCGCTCCGGTAGATGCCAACCTTGGTTGGCATGGGGCACCGGCGTGAATCCTGTTGAAAGCGCCGACCAAGGTCGGCATCTACCGAGGCAGCAGGTGCCGCGTCAGCGGAACACCACCGTGGCCTCGGTGCCCTGACCCGGCTCGCTGGCCAGGCTGACCTTCCAGCCGAAGCGGTCGCACAGCCGGCGCACGATCGACAGGCCCAGGCCGGTGCCCTGCGGGCGGCTCGGCTCGGCGCGGTAGAACGGCTCGAAGGCCCGCGACAGTGCGTCGGCCGACATGCCGATACCGGTATCGCGCACCACCACCCGATCGTTGTGCACATGCACGTCGATGCGCCCTTCGTCGGTATAGCTGCACGCGTTGCGCACCAGGTTGCTGACCACCACCTGCAGCACCCGCGGCGGCGCATGCAGCTGCACCGGGCCATCGCTGTGCAGGTGCACCGACACCGGGCGCGTACCCAGCAGTTCGTTGGCGTTGTCCACTTCGTAGCGGACGATGTCGTTGACGTCGAACAGCTCGATCTGCGGCTCGACGTCGGCCTCGCGGGCCAGGATCAGGAAGGCATCGATCACCGCCTCCATGTCACGGCCGGCACGCTGGATGCGCTGCAGGCTGCGGCGCAGGCGCGGCTCCAGGCTGTCATCGCCCAGCGCCATGTCGCTGGCCACGCGGATGACGGTCAGCGGTGTGCGCAGTTCATGGCTGGCATCGCGGGTGAAATTGCGCTCGCGCGCCACGTGCGCGCTGACCCGGTTGGCCAGCGAATGCAGTGCGGCCGCCAGCTGCCGGGTTTCGCCCTGCATGTCCGCCGGCAGCTTGTTCGGCTCCAGGTCGGCCGCCTCCGGGTGGCCCGGGTCCCAGCGCGAGACGCGTCGCGCCAGCCAGTTCACCGGCGATACCAGGCGCTTGGAAGCACGATAGGTGACCCAACTGGCGCCATACACCGCCAGCAGGGTCAGCAGCACCGGCACGATGCCGAACCAGAACGCCAGCATTTCCGCGCGCGATCGCAGGAACACCAGGTACAGGCGGCCGGCCGGGCGCACATCGACCAGCACCAGCTGGTCGTCCTTGGGCAGTTCGTGGAAGCCGGGCTCCAGGTTGCGCAGATTGGCCGGCAACGACAGGGCCGACTGCCCGCTTTCCAGCAGGTAGCCACGGATGTTCTGGGTGTTGGGTGGCGGCTGCACCGGCGAGGCCTCGTGCAGCGTCCAGAAGTACGCCGCCTCCTCGCGTAGGGCGGCGCCGACCAGGCTGTGCTTGATCACCAGCGAAACCAGCCACGCACCGAGCAGGATGCCCAGGCTGGCCAGCACTGCCTGCAGGATGAAAGCGATACGGATCTTGCGCGGCAGGCCGTGCGGCATTGCGGGGTCCCGGTCAGAGCGCTGCGATTATAGGCAGCGCACCGCGCCGTTGGGATGCACGGGCGATGACCGGCGGCACTGCCGGACGGTCATCCCCTGCCCTTGTGCCTGGCCGCAGCCCGGCCCGGCCTGCGACTGCACCGGCGCGGGCCTGCTCAGGCCATCGGCTGGGCGATGTCGGCAATGCGGTAGCCGGCACTCTGCACGGTATGCAGCAGCGGACGGTCGAACGGCTTGTCGATGATCTTGCGCAGGTTGTACAAGTGGCTGCGCAGGGTGTCCGAATCCGGCAGGCCGTTGCCCCAGATCTCGCGTTCGATCTCCTGGCGGGTGACCACGCGCGGCGATTCGCGCATCAGGATGGTCAGCAGGCGCAGGCCGATCGGCGACAGCTGCAGCTCGGTACCGGCACGGGTGGCACGCATGCTGACCGGATCGAGCACCAGGTCGGCGACCTTCAGCACTTCCGAACCCACCTGGCGACGCTCGCGGCGGATCAGCGCGCGCAGGCGGGCTTCCAGCTCCTGGATCGCGAACGGCTTGGTCAGGTAGTCATCGGCGCCGAAACCGAGGCCGGTGAGCTTGTCGTCCAGCGTGTCGCGTGCCGTGAGCATCAGCACCGGGGTGGACTTGCGCGCATCGTTGCGCAGGCGACGGCACACTTCGATGCCATCCAGGCGCGGCAACATCAAGTCGAGCACCACGACGTCATAGCTGTTTTCCGCCGCAAGGCGGTAGCCATCCAGGCCGTCCTGTGCATAGTCGACTTCGAAGCCGCGACCTTCCAGGTATTCCCCGATCATCTCGGAGATGTTGCGGTTGTCTTCGACCACCAGCACCAAGCCGGAGGTCTCCTTCGTCTGACGCATGTGATTCCCTCTAACTTCAGCTTTGTGAAACATGCCGGATCGACGGTGGACGCGATGTGAAGTTCCGTCAAGAGGTAAACAAACGGTTCAGAGCAGCGGTCTGAGCAGCGGCCAGACGTTGTCCAGCACCTTCGGCTGCGCCTGTGCGGTCGGGTGCAGCCCGTCGGCCTGCATCATGCCCGGCTGCAGGGCCACGCCCTCCAGCAGGAAGGGCAGCAGCGGCACCTTGTACTGCGTGGCCAGCGCCTTGTAGGCCGCCGCCAGGCGCTGGCGATAGGCTGGCCCGTAGTTCGGCGGCACGTCGATGCCCAGCAGCAGCACCTTGGCACCGGCCTTCTGGCTGGCCTGCACCATCTTTTCCAGGTTGCCCTGCACCTGCGCCGGGGTCAGCCCGCGCAGTGCATCGTTGCCGCCGAGGGCAATCACCACCACGGTCGGGTTTTCCTTCGCCAGCAGGCCCGGCAGGCGGGTCAGCGCGCCAGCGGTGGTCTCCCCGCTCATGCTGGCGTTGACGATGCGCGCCGGCGTTTTCGACTGCTGCCTGACCCGCTGCTGCAGCAGGCTCACCCAGCCGGCGTCGGCAGGGATATTGTGGGCAGCACTGAGGCTGTCGCCGAGCACCAGCACGGTGCCAGCCGGACCTTTGGCACACGCCAGCCCGGGCAGCAGCAGGAACCCTAGCAGCAGCACCATCATCACGCCGGCTCGCCGGCTCCATCCCGTCTTGCGCATTGGAGTCTCCTCATCGACAGCCTGTCCCCCCGCAGCGCGTCCGTTGCCATCGCCGTCGACCAGGTCGGCAAATCCGTGCAGGGCCCGGAGGGTGAAGTCCACATACTGGACAACATCACCCTGACCGTCCATGAAGGGACCAGCGCGGCCATCGTCGGTGCCTCCGGTTCCGGCAAGACCACCCTGCTCGGCCTGCTGGCCGGGCTGGACCTGCCCAGCCGCGGCCGCATCGCGCTGGCCGGCCAGGACCTGGCGGCGCTGGACGAGGAGGCCCGCGCCCAGCTGCGCGCGCGTGAAGTCGGCTTCGTGTTCCAGAGCTTCCATCTGCTGCCGGCACTGACCGCCGCCGAGAATGTCGCGCTGCCGCTGGAACTGGCTGGGCGCGAAGACCGGGCGCGGGTCGATGAAGTGCTGGCCCAGGTCGGCCTGGCCCATCGCGCCCGCCACTATCCACGCCAGTTGTCGGGCGGCGAGCAGCAGCGCGTGGCACTGGCACGTGCCTTCGTCACCCGCCCGCGCATCCTGTTCGCCGACGAACCGACCGGCTCGCTGGACCACGCCACCGGCCAGCACATCAGCGACCTGCTGTTCGAACTGAACGCCGGCAGCGGCACCACCCTGGTGCTGGTCACTCACGACCTGCGCCTCGCCCAGCGTTGCCAGTACATCCACCGCATCGACGACGGCCGCCTGCTGCCGGTCGAGCGTGGGGCGCAGGCATGAACCTGCTGCGGCACGCGTGGCGCGCGCTGCGCCGCGAGGCGCTGGCCGGCGACCTGCTGACCGTGTTCGCCGCGCTGGTGCTGGGCGTGGCGGTGATGACCGCGGTCGGCACGCTGGTGAACCGGGTCAACCTGGCACTGACCGGCAGCGCAGCGGAAATGCTTGGCGGCGACCTCGGTATCGCCGGGCGCGATGACCCGCCGCAGGCGTTCGCCGACGAGGCGCAGCGGCGCGGACTTTCCTACACCCGTATCGCCAGCTTCGGCAGCGTGCTGTTCAACGCCGATGCCAGCCAGATGGCCAGCATCAAGGCGGTGCAGGCGGGCTATCCGCTGCGTGGCACGCTGCGGGTGCGGGCCACGCCCGGGGGCGCCCTGATCGACAACGCCGGCATGCCGGCCAAGGGCCAGGCCTATGCCGACCCACGCCTTCTGCAGGGGCTGGGACTGAAGGCCGGTGACGACCTTGAATTCGGCGCTGGCACGCTGCGCATCGCCGGCATCATCGAGGCCGAGCCGGATACCGGCGGCGACCTGCTTACGCTTTCCCCCACCCTGCTGGTCAACCGCGCCGATGTGGAAGGCACCGGCCTGCTCGGTCCGGGCAGCCGCATCAACTACCGGCTGATGTTCGCCGGAGCAGCAGAGCCGATCGCGGCACTTCGGCAATGGCTGCTGCCGCAGGTGAAGGGCCTGCGCCTGCTGAGTGTGGACGACACCCAGCGTGGCGTGCGCCAGGCGTTCGACCTGGCCGGGCGCTTCCTCGGCCTCAGCGCGCTGCTGGCGGTATTGCTGGCCGGTGTTGCCACGGCGCTGGCGGCGAACCGCTTCGCCCTGCGCCGCATCGACCAGGTGGCGATCCTGCGCTGCCTGGGCGCGCGCCAGCGCGACATCCTGTCCGGTCTGGCACTGCAGCTGCTGATGCTGGCGGTGCCGGCCTGCGCACTCGGCATCGGCCTGGGCATGGCGGCGCAGGAGGGCCTGGTGCAGGTGCTGGGCAGTCTGGTGCCGCAGCGCCTGCCGCTGCCCGAGGCAATGCCTGCGCTGACCGGTGCCGGCATCGGGCTGTTGCTGCTGTTCGGCTTCGGCCTGCCGCCGCTGCTGCGCCTGCGCGGGGTGCCGCCGATGCGGGTGCTCAACCGTTCCTTCGCCGCCCTGCCGCCGGCCTCGCTGCTGGCCTACGTGGCTGCCCTGGCGGCCAGCCTGCTGCTGGCGGTGCAGGTCACCGGTGATCTCAAGCTGGCGCTGTGGGTGCTGGGCGGGTTGGCCGCGCTGGCGGTGGCGGCCGGCGTGGTCGGCTTCGTGCTGCTGCAGCTGCTGCGCGGCCTGCAGCACCGCCTGCATGGCCACTGGCGGCTGGGTCTGGCCGCGCTGACCCGGCGCCGGATGCTGGCAGTGATGCAGCTGGTGGGGCTGTCGCTGTCGCTGTGCGCGCTGTTGCTGCTGGCGGTGACCGGCCCCGGCCTGCTACAGCAGTGGCGCGAGCGACTGCCAGCGGATACGCCGAACTACTTCCTGATCAACATCCAGCCCGAACAGCGCGACAGCGTGCTGGCCGCACTGCGTGGACTCGGCGCCAACGACGCCAGCATCGAACCGATGGCCACTGGCCGCCTGATCGCGATCAACGGCAAGCCGCCGCTGCGCGTGGACCGCTCGCCTGAACAGAACGGGCAGCCGGCACAGGGCGAAGGCCAGCGCGATGACGACGACGAGAACCGGCCGTTGAACTTCAGTTGGCGCAGCAGCTTCCCGCCGGCCAACACACTGGTCAACGGCACCTTCTGGAAGGCAGACAGCACCGCCGCCGAAGCCTCGGTGGAAATCGGCTGGGCCAAGCGCTACGGCGTGCATCCCGGCGACCGCATCACCATTGCGGTGGGCGAGCAGGAACGCGAGTTCACTGTCACCAGCGTGCGCAAGGCCGACTGGAACACTTTCCGTCCGAACTTCTTCGTGCTGCTGAACCCGAATGCGGTGGGCGATACGCCACACAACCTGCTGTCGGCATTCCATCTACCGGCCGGCAAGGCCGCCGGACTGGGCGAGCTGGTACGCGCGCAGCCGAACCTGTCGCTGCTGGACGTGGACGCGGTGATCTCGCAGGTGCGCGATGTGATGGAACGGGTGGCACAGGCGGTGCAGCTGGTGATGGTGTTCAGTCTGCTGGCCGGCCTGCTGGTGCTGCTGGCCGCGCTGCAGGCCACGGCCGGTGAACGCCGCTACGACAGCGCGGTGCTGCGCACGCTGGGCGCGACCCGGCGCCAGCTGCGTGGCGCGGTACTGGTGGAATTCGGTGCGCTGGGCACGCTGGCGGCGTTGCTGGCGGTGGGCGCGGCCGCTGCGATCGGCGTGGTGGTTTCGCAGAAGGTGTTCGAGCTGCCGTTGCTGCCGCCGTGGCCGGGCCTGCTGATCGGCGGCCTGGTCGGCATCGGCTTGAGCCTGCTGGCAGGCTGGTGGGGCACGCGCGCGATCCTGCATACGCCACCGGCACTGGCCCTGCGCGAAGCCTGACGCGATCGTCACACGCTCGGGTGGGGCGCTATGCTGCGCGCCCCACGCGATCAGATCGTCCGGGAGCGCGGAAGGTTGCTCCCGCGCTCCCGATGTTCAAGGAATGAAGATGAAATACAGCCTCTGTCTGCGCATCCTTCTGGCCAGTTCCCCGCTGCTCACCGCGGTGCTACCCGCAGGCGCCCGCGCGGCGGAGGGCTATGTTCCTGACGCGGTGCAGGCCTTCGTGCTGGAAACGGTGCTGGCCGATGAAGCGCAAGCCCTCCACGAGGGCCACCCGACCTCTCTGGTTCCGGCCAGCGTGTCACGCACGCGCAGCGATGCCGGCGTGGTGGCCGACCTGCGTGCTGAGTTCGACCGGTTCTACCGGGGCCAACCGAAGCCGAGAAAGGAAGTGGCGCACATGGCGATCCTCGTCGCACAGACCGCGCTGCTGCTGCCGGACCGTAGCGCCTGCAGCACGGATCGAGTGCGTTGCCACCAAGCTGTCATGGGCGTCCGCACCCGCGATGACGAGGCCAGCCTGCAGGCTACCCTGCGTGCCTTCCAGGACGCCGGGCTGGACCTGACCACCTTGAGTGGGCCGGCGTCCTGAGTGCATCGCATCCACGCATGGCATGGATGCAGCGTGCGATCACCGATGGAGAGCGTGCCGAGCAAGCTCGGCACCTACCGGAAGCAGAGGTTGGTAGATCCACGCCATGCGTGGATGCGGCCGTGGAGTCGAGCAGGGCTCGACTTACTGGGCCTTTTCCACGTACTTGGCGAACACGTCGTCGATCTGCTTGTCCTTCACCTTCTTGCCGGCCTGGATCTCTTCGGCCTGGGTGAACATCGGGATGATCATCGCCATGCCGTCGATCTTGGTCTTCAGGTGCACGCCCGGCGCCTGGCCGAGGAAGCCGTCCCAGCGCTGGCGCACCTTGGCCCAGTAACCGGCAGTGGCCTTCCAGTAGTTTCGCGCCGGGGTGAAGTCGACCTCGGTGGTCTTCACGTAGTCGTTGAAGCCGAACTCGCGGGCGATCTCCACCTGGCTGCCATCGGCGTTGCGCTGCACCTTGGTGTTGAACTGCTCGTGGGTCCAGCCGTTCGGGGTCAGCGTGTGGCGGTTGATCACGGCCAGCGCGTTGTAGTCACTGCGCTTGGTGTACTCACGGCGCGGCAGCGGACGCCAGCTCAGGTCGCTGGTCCAGCTCGGCACGTTGTTGGTGTAGGTCCACGTGCCGGTGCCGCAATAGCGCGGTGCGTCGCTCACTTCGTATACGCACTGGGTCCAGGCGCCCTGGTTCACCGCCGCCGGAATGCTGCGCACCTTCCAGGTCTGGTCGGCACTGAACTCGAAACGGTTCGGTGCTTCGTACACCCAGTCCTGACGCCAGTGCTTGGTGATGTGGCCGCTCTTCTCGTCCAGCAGCAGGTGCTGCAGCACGATGCGCTTCGGCGTGTCCTCGACCACGATGACCACTTCGCTGCCGCCGCTGCGCATCGCCGGTGCGCGCTCGTAACCCGGCTTCAGCAGCACGGTCTCATCGAAGGCGAAGTCCACGGTGTACTCACCCTGCATGGCAAGGATGCTGTCGTGGTCACGGGCGATATCGGAGGGCTGCGCGCTGGCCACGCCGCTGGCGGCGAGCACAAGCAGGGCGCTGGCTGTCTGGAGCTTCATCGGGGTCTTCCTTCGGGGTTGCAGATGCGTTGAGAGGCCGTCCGTGGCCGACAGGCGTTCCATCAGGAGTGGGTCACAGGCGGATCAGCGGCAGGTCGCCGGGAATCCGCGGCGCCGGACGCCGCGCGGCATCGGCACAGCAGCAATCGTCGATTGCCAGCTCGCCTTCGGCACCTTCCAGCCGTGCAATGCGGCGCGCGGTGGCTGCGCCCAGCGAGGACAGGGTCGACAGACTGGCGGCCAGCGTGCGGCCATCGTCGGCGGCATGCAGGCGCAGCGCGCACAGACGCCAGCGCTGGCCACCCAGATGACCGGCCAGGCGCCGCCACAGGCGTTCGCCGACACTGCCGTCGCTGTCGTGCTCGGGCCCCGGCGGCAGCGCAGCCACCAGCCGGTCCCAGGCCAGGAAGTCGCTGTCCGGCAGCAGGTACAGGCGCCACACGCAGCGGCCGCGGCCATCGAGGAAGCACAGGCTTTCGCGCAGGCCTTCGCTGTCCACGCCCTGGCAGGCATGCACGCGTACGGCCTGGCGCCAGCCGCCCAGCTCGTTGCCGTCGGCGTGGTACAGGCACAGCACGGTGCCGAGCGTGGCCAGCTGTGCCGGGGTCGGCCAGGCCGCGCTGTGCGGCGCGGCGATGGAGTCATTCCTGCGTGCGGACAGTGCTCGGCTCATGAGGTCACCAGGAAACGGCAAGGCTGGCGGAGAAGGTGCGGCCCGGGCTGCTGAAACGATCGCTCAGTGCGCGGTTGGTGATCAGGCTCGGGGTGATGGACGACCATTCGATGTAGCGCTTGTCGGCCAGGTTGAACACGCCGACATTGAAGGTGGCACCCGGTGCGAAGTTCCAGTGCGCCATCAGGTCCAGCACGCCATAGCCGGCCGGCTGGTAGACGAACGGCGCCGGTGCGTTCGGATTGGTCTGCGCCGCCGGCGGCGGCAGGCGCTTCTTGCGCTGCACGAAGGTACCGGCCAGTTCGACGCCCCAGGTATCGGTGTCGTACATCAGGCCCAGCGTGCCACGCAGCGGATCGACCGAGGCCAGCGGTTCGTCATCGGTCCGGTTGTCACCACGCGACCAGGCCAACGCACTGCGCAGCGCCCAGCCCTTCAGCGCCGGGCTGAGTTCACCGAACTCGATGCCGGCCTTCATTTCCGCGCCATAGATGCGCGCGTCGGCGATGTTCTGCGACTGGAACACGGTCAAACCCTGTGCGTTGCGGCCGGTATCGACGTTGGACTGGATGAAATCCTTGTAGTCGTTGTAGTAGCCGCTGACGCTGACGTACGCAGCCGGCGCGATGAAGCGCAGGCCCAGTTCGTAGCCGTCGCTGGTTTCCGGCTTCAGGTCCGGGTTGGCGATGGCGGTATAGCGGAAGGCAACATTGGTCAGGCCGATGTTGACGTCGTTGTACGGCGGCGAACGGAAGCCGCGCGCATAGCCGGCGAACAGCGACCACTGGTCGGTGAAGCGCCAGACCATGCCCAGCTTCGGCGACACGCTGGTCTTCTTCAGCTGCGCTACGGCGGTAGTCGGATTGTCTTCGGCGAAGATGCTGTCCACTTCCGGCTTCAGCTCGTAACGGTCCACGCGCACGCCCGGCACCAGCGACAGCTTGCCGTCGGCCAGGCGCATTTCATCCTGCGCGTACAGGCCCAACTCGGTGGTCTTGCTGATCGGGAAGTCACGCACCGGGAAGGTGTCGGGGGTGACGGTGTTGCTGACCACACCGGCACGGTTGACCTGGTAGCCGTCGCGCTTCTGGCGGATCTCGGTGCGCGTGCCCTCGAAGCCGTAGGTCAACGCATGTTCGACCGCACCGGTGCTGAAGGCCTTGTTGAACTGCGCCTGCAGGCCAAAGGCATGCTGGTCGAAGGAGAACACGCGGTGACGGCGGCTGCCGTCGGTGCGGGTCTCGTCGGTCTGCTGCCGCGTTTCGCTGTTCTGCGCATACACCTGCCAATGCAGGCTGTCGGCGAACGGCTGGTCCAGCGCATCCATTTCGTGGGCAAAGGACACGCGGGTTCGCTTCTGCGTGTCGTGGGACTTCATGCCAGTTGCCGCAGCCATCGCGCCGGGGCGCGGTGCAACGCTGGCAATCGCCGACAACACATTGGTATCGGTGGTGTCTTCGTTGCCTTCCACGGTCAGGCGGAAGCGCTGGTCTTCGCTCGGTGCATAGACCAGCTTGCTGAGCAGGCTGCGGCCATCACGATCCTGCGGATTGGACGCGGTGCGGGTGTCGTTGTCGCTGCGCACCGTGCCCTTGTTGTCCGTTTCCTGGCCCTGGTGGTGGTTGACGTTGACCAGGCCGCTCCAGTGGTCGCCACCAAAGGCGGCGGTGGCACCGCCGAGCAGGCCCTTCCACTCACCGTCGTAGCCGAACTTCAGGCCGAAGTAGCTGTTCTTGCCGTCCTTGAGGTAGTCGGCCGGGTCCTTGGTGACGAACGCCACCACGCCGCCCAGTGCATCGGAGCCGTACAGCGAGCTGGCCGGGCCGCGCACGATCTCCACGCGCTTGAGCGTATCGAGGTCGGTGAAGTTGCGGTTGGAACTGGCGAACGAACCGATGTCGAACCGGGTCGGCATGACGATGCCATCGGTCTGGATGCGCACACGGTTGCCGTCCAGGCCACGGATGCGGAAACCATCCAGGCCGAAGCGGGTCGCGCTGCGGGTGACCGACAGGCCCGGCTCGTAGCGCACCAGATCCTTGATGTCCTGCACCAGGTGCCGGTCCATCTGCTCGCGGTCGATGACGTCCACGGTGGCCGCCACGTCGCTCACCGCCCGCTCGGTGCGGGTCGCGGTGACCTGCACCCGGTCAAATTCGCGCGCGTCGGGCGCAGCGGCGGCAGCAGCGTGGGCGGACAGCGGCAACGCCATCCAGACAGCAAGACACAGGGCGGTATGGCGGGTCATCGGGTTCATTCGGTCAGGCAGGGGAACCCCCGGTTACCGGCACACCCGGAAGGTGCACGCGGTAGACCGAGGGGGAGAGAGCGGGAGCGGACGGGTCGCCCACCCTGTCGGCGCTGCCGGCAGGAGGGAGGGAGGCGGGCGACCAGGCCGCGATTACTTGGTCAGGATCAGCTTGTCGTTGCTGGTGTGCCGCAGGCGATAGAAGCGGTCGCCGTGCTGGATCAGGATTTCACGACGGCCCTTGAGCAGGGCTTCACTGTCGATGACCTCTTCCGGCGGAACGACGCGGACCGGTCGATCGCGGAGGGTCAGCGTTTCGGGGCGCAGCAGTACAGGTTGAGCATTCATGAGCATCTGGACTCGTGCGAGGGACGAGTTAAATGATAATGATTCTCAGTTGACAATCAACAACCATTCTCACTTTCATTGATGAGATTAATGATCGAATTCTGAAATTCGATAGATTTCATATATTGAAAGGTGGGGGCACACGGCTTTTGTAGAGTCGAGCCACGCTCGACTGCTCTCGCGCCGTCGCCTGGAAATGCCCGCGCTACGTGCGG
>NZ_JAOECR010000081.1:0-14742 GCF_029836955.1 Stenotrophomonas sp. GD04054
GGCGCCGCGGCGCGGTCCCCATTGCGGAGCGAACACGCCGACGCCACCGCCATCGCGCAGCTGGTAGCTGCGGTCCAACGCGTTGATCACCGCCAGCTGCACGTGCAATGGATGGCCGCTGTCGGCATTGAAATCGTGCCCGGCGCTGAGGTTCACCTGCAGGTACGACGGCAGCTCGCCACCGTTGGGCACGCCCTCGATGTCCGAACGCAGGCCACTGCCGAACACGTAGTTGGCCCCGATCCGGTTGTGCCCGGCGAAGGCGTAGCTGAGGCCACCCGACGAGGTCAGCTTCTGGTCGTGGTCCAGGTGGATCCAGTGGTTGGCCACATAGGCCAGCGCCTCGGGATCGAGGTTGTACTGGCTGGTGATGACATCCGTACCGATGGCTTTGTTCAGCGCGGCATTGAAGTAGGCACTGAACGGACCGTTGCTGTAGTCGGCACTGAACTCCAGACCACGGATGTGTCCGCGGCGGTAGTTGAAGGTCGAGTAGATGTAGGCGGCGCCGAACTGGCCTTCGTCCTGCAGGCGGGCGACGCGGCGGTCGTAAGCGTCCAGGCCCAGGGTCAGGTGTTCACCCAGCTGCTGCGAGACGCCGATGTCGTAGTAGTCGCTGCGCTCGGCCAGCGGCGTGTTGTTGCCGCCGCCGGGCTGCTGGTTGGTGGTGCCGTCGTACAGGGCGATGTCGCTGCTGGCGATCAGTTCACTGGCCGGTGGCGTGAAATAGCGCGAATAGCCGGCATGCACAGTGGTGCTGTCGCTGGCATTCCAGACCACGCCCACGCGCGGGCTGAGCTGGCCCTCGGTGCGGCCGAAGGCCTTGTAGCGGTCACCGCGCAGACCGTAGTTGACGGTCCAGTCGTCGCCGATTTTCCACTCATCCTGTACGTACAACGCCAGCGTGCTGGCATGGAAGGCGCTGTGGTCAGGAATCAGCAGCGGCGTGGTGCTGGACTGCTGGCCGCCGTCATCAACCGGGAACACCCAGCTGTTGCTGCTGGCCCGTGCGTTCTCGTAGTTGCCGTACAAGCCGTAGCGCAGCGTGTGGTCGTTGCCCAGTGGTGTGGAGAAGTCGGCCTGCAGGGTGTTGGCACGGTTGCTGCGCTGCACCTGCGAGGCGACGCCACTGAACACCAGATCGCCGACGACGTCCGGGTTGAACGCTGCATCGCTGTAGCGCTGCCCGGCGGACAGCTGGTAGGCGGTGCTGCCCAGCGTGCCCTGCAGTACCAGCATGCCGAAGCGGGTGGTCTCGCGCTGGGTCTCATCCAGCTGGCTGGAATCGAAGGTGGTGGTGTCCAGGTAACCGAACTGCGGCGTCTGCCCTGGATTGACCGGAATCTGGAAACGGTTGTTGGCGAAACCGGCGAACACACTCAGGCGGGTGTTCTCGTTGACCAGGTAGGTCAGGTCGGCGAAGGCCTTGCCCTGGTGGGTATCGTCGTGCAGCGGCTTGCGCGAGTTGGTCGGATTCTCCAGGCCGACTTCGTTCTGGTCGTAGTTGCCGGTCAGGAACCAGCTCCAGCGTCCCTGGTTGCCCCACCAGGAGGCATTCGGGTTCACCTTGCCGAACGAGCCGGTGGTCAGTCCGGCGCTGCCACCGTTGCCCAGCTCGGCGCCATTGCGGGTGGTGATGTCGACCACCGCCGCGGTGCGCTCGCCGAACTGCGCCGGCAACGCGCCGTCCATCAGGCGGATGCTCTTGATGGTGCGCGCATCCAGGGTCTGGCCGAAGCCGGAAATCGACTCGGGCAGCAGTACGCCGTTGATCCGGTACTGCAGGTTGGCGTGGTCGCCGCGCACGTGCACGCCGCCATAGGAATCCTGGACCACGCCGGGTGCCTGCAGCAGTACCTGGCTGAGCGGCGCGGAGGCGCCCAGCGGCTGCTTCTGGATGTCCTCGGCGGTGATCTGGTACTGGCTGCTGCCGATGTCCGGCGACAACGCGTTGCGGGCCTGGTCGAGCTGGGCGCTGACGGTGACCGTGTCCAGGTCCTTGACCGCAGGCCCGGCGCCATCGGCGGCGGCCGCGAAGGCGGGCAGGCTGGCCAGGGCCAGGGCGAAGGTGATGCCGGTAGCGAGGGGCGAGGGCTTCATGATGGGAAGAGTGATGGCAGGGCGTGGAAGGGGCCGGTCCATGGCGTGGAAGTGTTACTCCGTAACAGATCATGCGCCTGCCTTGAGCGGCTGACCATGCGGGATCTGGCTGCTCGCATCGGCCTTTCCCTGCCGTTCAGGCGGCCTGGCCGAGCAGGTCGGCCCTTTGCGCCAGCGGCTGGCTCTGCGACCATGACCGCCCCCCATCCCGGAAGTCTGCAATGAGCCTGTCCGCCGTTCCGCCCGTGCCCGATCCCGCCGCAGCCGCCACTGGCGCCGCTTGGTCGCCGGAGAGCTGGCGTGGCAAGACCGCGCTGCAGATGCCGACCTACCCGGACCCGGTGGCGCTGGACGCCGCTCTGCACGAACTGAAGCGGCTGCCGCCGCTGGTCACCTCCTGGGAAATCCTGGCGCTGAAGCAGCAGCTGGCCGAGGCGCAGGAAGGCAAGCGCTTCCTGCTGCAGGGCGGCGACTGCGCGGAGAACTTCAGCGACTGCGAATCGGGCACCATTTCCAACCGGCTGAAGGTGCTGCTGCAGATGAGCCTGGTGCTGGTGCATGGCCTGCGCCAGCCGGTGATCCGCGTCGGCCGTTTCGCCGGCCAGTACGCCAAGCCACGTTCGGCCGATACCGAGACCCGCGACGGCGTGACCCTGCCCAGCTACCGCGGTGATGTCATCAACGCGCCGGCCTTCACCGAAGCGGCACGGCTGCCGGATCCGAAGCGGATGCTGCAGGCCCACGCGCACTCGGCGATGACCATGAACTTCGTGCGTGCGCTGATCGACGGCGGTTTCGCCGACCTGCACCACCCCGAGTACTGGAACCTGGAATGGGTGAGCCATTCGCCGTTGGCCGCCGACTACCAGAAGATGGTGGCCTCGATCGGCGATGCAGTGCATTTCATGGAGACCCTGGCCGGGGCCCGCGTGCACAACCTCAACCGCATCGATTTCTACACCTCGCATGAAGCGCTGCTGCTGCCCTACGAACAGGCGTTGACCCGCCAGGTACCGCGCCAGCAGGGCTGGTTGAACCTGAGCACGCACTACCCGTGGATCGGCATGCGCACGGCCGCACTCGATGGCGCGCACGTGGAATACCTGCGTGGCGTGCGCAACCCTATCGCGATCAAGGTCGGCCCGTCGGTGACGCCGGATCAGCTGCTGCGCCTGATCGACGTGCTCAATCCGCATGACGAGCCGGGCCGACTGAGCTTCATCCACCGCATGGGTGCAGCGCAGATCGCCGAGAAGCTGCCGCCGCTGCTGGATGCGGTCAAGCGCGATGGCCGCCGCGTGCTGTGGGTGTGCGATGCGATGCATGGCAACACCGAAAGCACTGCCAATGGTTTCAAGACGCGCCGCTTCGACAACGTGCGTGGCGAAGTGGAGATGTCGTTCGATCTGCACGCGGCCGCAGGTACGCGACTGGGCGGTGTGCACCTGGAGCTGACCGGCGAAGACGTGACCGAGTGCATCGGTGGCGCGCGCGAACTGACCGAACGTGACCTGGAGCGCGCCTACCGTTCGACGGTGGACCCGCGGTTGAACTACGAGCAGTCGCTGGAGATCGCGATGGCGATCGTGCGCAAGCAGGAGCAAGTGCGGTAAGGGATTTTCGGCAGGGCTTGCAGCCCTGCACCTGCCAGAAGCCGAAGCAACAGCAACGGCAGAAGCGGGTATTCCGTGGGATGGCGGGGCGGTGTGGGCAGGCAGGACACGCCGTAAACCCATCCATGGGGGCTCGATGGCGCCATCCATGGCGCCAACGGTCCTGCCTACCCACATCGCCCCGCCTCTGACAGATTCCGGCGGCTGTTGGTAGGTGTCGACCTTGGTCGACACGCTGGATCCACGCCATGCGTGGATGCATTTCGATTCCAATTCGAGATATTCGATTCCGATGGGGATTCATCCACGCATGGCGTGGATCTACTGCAGATCCCAGAGATCTGTCGAAGGCGGGGTGGGTCCGGTTGCGGGGGCGTGAGCGCCATGGATGGCGCGACCGAGCCTCCATGGATGGGTTTACGGCGTCCCCCGCAACCGGACCCGCCCCGCCACCCCACAGGAAACCCGCTTCTGCTTCGGCTGTTGCTGTTGCTGTTGCTTCGGCTCGCAGCAGGTGCAGGGCTGCAAGCCCTGCCGATCAACACCCTCCTTACGAACGACTGACGTGACACTCATGCGTCATGCGCGAGGCTGTCCGCTTCGCTGTTCGAGTGGAGGTGGCAACGGTGCACTGGCAAAGCGCACAGGCCTACGCATGGCCGTTGGGATTGGCAGCAGTAGTGGGCGGCATCGGCGCGTGGCTGATCCTCTGGATCTACCATCGATTGAAAGGGCGTGATCGCCGGCGTGCACGCATCGGTCGCGTGCTCGGGTTGCCACTGGCCACCGCATGGCCGCTGCTGTTGTTGATCCCCGCATTGCAGGCCACGCCACTGCAGGAGCCGGTGCTGGGCAACCTGCAGCATGTGCTGCACATCGCGCTGACCGCGTGCTTCATCTGGTTGCTGGTACGCGCAGTGGCGGCGGGCGAGCGCGCGATCCTGCGCAGCCATCCCATCGATGTCTCCGACAACCTGGAGGCACGCCGCATCCAGACCCAGACGCGCGTGCTCAGCAGGGTGTTGATGGGCGGCATCATCGTGCTCGGTGCGTCGCTGGTGCTGTTGACCTTCCCGATGGTGCAGAAGATCGGCACCGCGCTGCTGGCATCGGCAGGCCTGATCGGCCTGGTGGCGGGTATCGCGGCCAAGCCGGTGTTCGGCAACCTGATCGCTGGCCTGCAGATCGCGGTGACGCAGCCGATCCGGCTGGATGACGTGGTGATCGTCGAGGGCGAGTGGGGCCGCATCGAGGAGATCGGCAGCAGCTATGTGGTGGTGCGCATCTGGGATGAGCGACGGATGGTGGTGCCGCTGACCTGGTTCATCGAAAACCCGTTCCAGAACTGGACGCGGCGCAGCGCCGACCTGCTCGGCACCGCGTTCCTGTGGTTGGACTACCGTGCGCCGATTGCCGCGATCCGCGCTGAGCTGGAACGCATCTGCCGTGGCGAAGCGTTGTGGGATGGCCGGGTCTGCGTGACCCAGGTGACCGAGACCAGCGAGCGTGCGATCCAGGTGCGCCTGCTGGTCAGCGCGCGCAGCTCCGGCGATGCCTTCGACCTGCGCTGCCTGGTGCGCGAGCGCATGCTCGATTTCCTCGCGCGCGAGCATCCGCAGTCGCTGCCGCAGGTGCGTGCGCGGCTGCAACACGAGGATGAGCTGGATATGCCGCGCGGTCCAAGTGCACGCACCGCAGATGTGCGTTCGCCGGGTGCTGAAGATGGTGAGGCGGCGATCGTGCCGGTGGAGCCGGAACCCGGACGGTAGCGCCGGCCGCTGGCCGGCACTACCGGATCACGGCTCGCCAGCGTCGATCAGTGCGTCGGTATCGAAGTGCGGTGGTCGCCGCGCGCGCGTGCGCTGCTCATAGGCATAGGCCATCTCGATCAGCTTCGGCTCGCTCCAGGCGGTGCCCATGAACAGCAGACCCACCGGCAGGCCATCGATCTGCCCCATCGGCACGGTGAGGCTGGGATAGCCGGCCACGGCGGCGGCGCTGTAGCTTTCACCGGGGAAGTCGTCGCCTTCGCTGCGGATCGGCCATGCCACGCCGGTGGTCGGCGCCACCAGCGCATCGAGCTGGTGGGCGGCGAGGGCAGCATCGATGCCTTCCGGGCCGGCCAGCCGGCGCGCATCGCTGCGGGCGCGGATATAGGCGGGGTCGGCCAGGCCGGCGGTGGCATCGGCCTCCACCAGCAGCTCCTGGCCGAACAGGCCCAGTTCCTGCTTGCTGTGCGCCTGGTTGAAGGCGATCAGTTCGGCCAGGCTGCGCAATGGTGCGCGGTGGGTGCTGAAATAGCGCTCCAGCCCGGCCTTGAATTCGTACAGCAGCAGCGTGCGCTCGGCCTCGGCCCAGGCGCCCTGGTTGGGCAGCTCCACCGGCACCACCACGGCGCCGGCGCGGCGCAGCTCGGTCGCCGCCTGTTCGATCAGTGGCGGCATGCCACGGTACTTCAGCAGCGGTGTCTGCAGCAGGCCGATGCGCTTGCCGCGCAGGCCCTGCGGGTCCAGTCGCGCGGTGTAGTCGTAGACCGCGCGGCCGGGCATGGTCGCGGTGGCCGGATCGGCATCGTCGCGGCCGGCGATCGCGGTCAGCACGGCGGCAGCGTCGGCGACGCTGCGTGCCATCGGCCCGGCAGTGTCCTGGCTGAAGGAGATCGGGATGATGCCGTCGCGGCTGACCAGGCCGACCGTCGGCTTCAGGCCGACCACGCCGTTGATCGCCGCCGGGCAGACGATGCTGCCGTCGGTTTCGGTGCCGATCGCCACGCTGGCCAGGTTGGCGGCCACGGCCACCGCGCTGCCGCTGCTGGAACCACACGGCGAATGGCTGATGCGATAGGGGTTGCGGGTCTGGCCGCCACGCGCGCTCCAGCCGGAGATCGAATCATTGCCGCGGAAGTTGGCCCATTCGCTGAGGTTGGTCTTGCCCAGCACCACCGCACCGGCGTCGCGCAGCCGGCGCACCAGGTAGGCATCGTCCGGACGGAAGCCCTGCAGGGCCAGCGAACCCGCACTGGTGGCCATCGGTGCGGCGTTGATGTTGTCCTTCAACAGCAGGGGAATGCCATGCAGCGGGCCGCGCAGGCGGCCGTCACGGCGTTCGCGGTCGCGCGCGGCGGCTTCCTTCAGGGCATCGGGGTTGAGCTCGATCACCGCGCGCAGGCGCGGCCCGGTGCGGTCCAGCGCGGCGATGCGCTGCAGGTAGGCCTGGGTCAGGGTGGTGCTGTCCAGTTCCCCGGCGGTCATCCGCGCCTGGAGGTCGGCGACATCGGTTTCGGCGTACGGGAACGGCACGTTGCGGCTCGCAGGTTCGGCCGCATGCGCGCTGGGCGTGGCCGGGCTGCAGCCAGCCGAAAGCAGCGCCGGCAGCGCGGCGAGCAGGCAGGTCAGCAGAGGCGGCAAGGACGGGCGCATGGGGCGGCTTGGTCGGCTCCAATCCCCAGTGTAGCCGGTGCTCAGCGGTGGCGCTTGCGCAGGTCGCGGGCGAGCACGTAGACCACGATCAGGTTGATCGCCAGGATCGTCCACGACGGCCAGCCGGGGTGGCGGATGATCGCGAAGATGTCGAAAGGCAGGTACAGGGCGGCGGTCAGGCAGCCCAGCCAGGAGGCCCAGGCCTTGGCCCGCCACAGGCCCCAGGCTTCGACCAGGTGCAGCAGGCCGTAGCCGATCATCCCCGCCGCGGCCAGGTGGACCGCGTCGGGGCTGATCATGTGCAGCAGCGAGGGCAGGGTGCCATGGTCCGGATCCAGGCTGAAACGCCGGATCAGGGCCATGATGCCGTGCCGTAGCGGCTGCGGTCCGAGCACTTCCAGCCCGGTGGCGGCCAACAGCGCCAGCATCGCCTTGCTCGCTTCGAGCAGGGCGATGACATGGAGACCCGGATGCCGGTGTGGATCCGGGTTGTAGCCGCTCTGGTTCACGGGGTGCTGGCTCAGCCGCCGCGCGAAGCCTTCTTGCGGTCGCTTTCGGTCAGGAACTTCTTGCGCAGACGGATCTCCTTCGGGGTGATCTCGACCAGCTCGTCGTCTTCGATGAAGTCCAGGGCCTGTTCCAGCGAGTACTTGATCGCCGGGGTCAGCTGGATCGCATCGTCCTTGCCCGAAGCGCGCATGTTGGTCAGCGGCTTGGTCTTGATCGCGTTGACGGTCAGGTCGTTGTCCTTGGAGTGGATGCCGACCAGCTGACCTTCATACACGTTGTCGCCTTCAGCAGCGAACAGCTTGCCGCGCTCCTGCAGCGGGCCCAGCGAGTAGGCCGGCGTGGTGCCCGGCGCATTGGCGATCATCACGCCGTTGATGCGCTTGGCGATCGCGCCCTGTTCCTTCGGACCGTAGTGGTCGAACACGTGGAACAGCAGGCCCGAACCCTGGGTCAGGGTCTTGAACTCGTTCTGGAAACCGATCAGGCCACGGGCCGGGATCGAGTATTCCAGGCGCACGCGGCCCTTGCCGTCCGATTCCATGTTCTTCAGCTGGCCCTTGCGGGTGCCCAGCTTTTCCATCACGCCGCCCTGGTGGATTTCTTCGATGTCCACCACCAGCTGCTCGATCGGCTCCATCATCTGGCCGTCGATTTCCTTGATGATCACTTCCGGGCGCGACACGGCCAGCTCGTAGCCCTCACGGCGCATGTTCTCGATCAGCACCGACAGGTGCAGTTCGCCACGGCCGGAGACCAGGAACTTGTCGGCGTCTTCCAGCTGTTCGACCTTCAGGGCCACGTTGTGGACCTTTTCACGGTCCAGGCGGTCCTTGATCTGGCGGCTGGTCAGGAACTTGCCACCGGACAGGTCCTTGTTGCCGGCGAACGGCGAGTTGTTGACCTGGAAGGTCATCGAGATGGTCGGCTCGTCGACGGTCAGCGCAGGCAGCGCTTCCGGGAAGTCCGGTGCGCAGATGGTATCGGAGATGGTCAGCTCCTGGATGCCGGAGATGGCCACGATGTCGCCGGCCTCGGCCGAATCCTGCTCGATGCGCTCCAGGCCCATGAAGCCCAGCACCTGCAGCACCTTGCCGTTGCGCTTCTTGCCTTCACGGTCGATGACCGCGACCTGCATGTTCTTCTTCAGGGTGCCGCGCTGGATGCGGCCGATGCCGATCACGCCCACGAAGTTGTTGTAGTCCAGCTGGCTGATGCGCATCTGGAACGGGCCTTCCGGGTCCACTTCCGGACGCGGCGCGTGCTGCATGATCGCTTCGTACAGCGGGGTCATGTCGCCGTCGCGCACGGTGTCTTCCAGGCCAGCGTAGCCGTTCAGGCCGGAGGCGTAGACGATCGGGAAGTCCAGCTGCTCGTTGGTGGCGCCGAGCTTGTCGAACAGGTCGAAGACCTGGTCGATCACCCATTCCGGACGGGCGCCCGGACGGTCGACCTTGTTGACCACGACGATCGGCTTGAAGCCCATCGCGAAGGCCTTCTGGGTCACGAAGCGGGTCTGCGGCATCGGGCCGTCCATCGCATCGACCAGGATCAGCACGGTGTCGACCATCGACAGCACGCGCTCGACCTCACCACCGAAGTCGGCGTGGCCGGGGGTGTCGACGATGTTGATCCGGTTCTTGATACCGGTCTTCTTGTCTTCCCAGGTGATGGCGGTGTTCTTGGCCAGGATGGTGATACCGCGTTCCTTTTCCTGGTCGTTGCTGTCCATCACGCGCTCGGCGAGGACGGTACGCTCGGACAGGGTGCCGGACTGCTTCAGCAGCTGGTCGACCAGGGTGGTCTTGCCATGGTCGACGTGGGCGACGATGGCGATGTTGCGAAGATTTTCGATGGACATACGAAAGGGGGCCAGTCGGCGCCGGATTTGGAAAAAGAAGTCCAACATTATACGTCGAACTTGACGATTCGCGAAAAGGTGGATTTCACACCCGTCATGGGGCCCATTCAGCTGGGGGGCCGCGGCGCCGGTCGAGGCCGCCTGGCCTGCACCGCGGGGCACCCCGTCCCGTGGCTGAAGCCCGGATCTGCGCCCATGGTCGAAGCCGCCGCCGCCACGAGGCAGGTGTAAACTAGGTGGCTAGACGCGTTCCCCATCTGCATCAAGGATCTTCATGTCCCTCATCGCCACTTTCGACACCACCCAGGGCCCGATCAAGGTCGAGCTGTTCGCCGACAAGGCGCCGCTGACCGTGGCCAACTTCGTGAACCTGGTCAAGCACGGTTTCTATGACGGCCTGATCTTCCACCGCGTGATCGCCGACTTCATGATCCAGGGCGGCTGCCCGCAGGGTCGTGGCACCGGCGGCCCGGGCTACAAGTTCGAAGACGAGAAGAATGGCGTGAAGCACGAGGTCGGCTCGCTGTCGATGGCCAACGCCGGCCCGAACACCAACGGCAGCCAGTTCTTCATCACCCACATCAAGACCGACTGGCTGGACGGCCGCCACACCGTCTTCGGCAAGGTCCTGGAAGGCCAGGCCATCGTCGATTCGGTCAAGCAGGGCGACGTGATCCATTCGATCACCCTGGAAGGCGACGTCGACGCCGTGCTGGCCGCCCAGGCCGAGCGCGTCGCGGAGTGGAACAAGCACCTCGCCGCCTGATCCCCCTTCGAAACGGCCACCCTCGGGTGGCCGTTTCCCTGTTCCCCGCCGCCCGCCAGGCCTGCGTGGCCACGCCCGCGGCGTCCCATCAAACGCTTGCAAGCAAGAGGAAACCCCCATGAAAGCACCCGTTCGTGTTGCCGTGACCGGCGCCGCCGGCCAGATCGGTTATGCCCTGCTGTTCCGCATCGCCTCCGGCGAAATGCTGGGCAAGGACCAGCCGGTCATCCTGCAGCTGCTGGAACTGCCGGTGGACAAGGCCCAGGCCGCCCTGAAGGGCGTGATGATGGAGCTGGAAGACTGCGCCTTCCCGCTGCTGGCCGGCATGGTCGGCACCGATGATGCCGAAGTCGCGTTCAAGGACGCCGACATCGCTCTGCTGGTCGGCGCACGTCCGCGTGGCCCGGGCATGGAGCGCAAGGACCTGCTGCTGGAAAACGCCAAGATCTTCACCGCCCAGGGCGCGGCGCTGAACAAGGTCGCCAGCCGTGACGTGAAGGTGCTGGTGGTCGGTAACCCGGCCAACACCAACGCCTACATCGC
Organism: Stenotrophomonas sp. GD04054; assembly: GCF_029836955.1. Lineage (NCBI taxonomy): Bacteria > Pseudomonadati > Pseudomonadota > Gammaproteobacteria > Lysobacterales > Lysobacteraceae > Stenotrophomonas > Stenotrophomonas sp. GD04054. The sequence goes on from NZ_JAOECR010000081.1 coordinate 10,810, forward strand.
GATGAAGTCGGCCCCGGACCTGAAGCCGGAGAACTTCACCGCCATGCTGCGCCTGGACCACAACCGCGCGCTGAGCCAGCTGTCGACCAAGCTCGGCAAGCCGGTCGGTGGCATGGAGAAGCTGGTCGTGTGGGGCAACCACAGCCCGACCATGTACCCGGACTACCGTTTCGCCACCGCCGATGGTGCGTCGATCGCCGATGCGATCAACGACCAGGAGTGGAACGCCAACACCTTCATCCCGACCGTCGGCAAGCGCGGCGCGGCGATCATCGAAGCCCGTGGCTCGTCCTCGGCTGCTTCGGCCGCCAACGCAGCCATCGACCACGTGCGTGACTGGGTGCTGGGCAGCAACGGCAAGTGGGTCACCATGGGCGTGCCGTCCGACGGTTCCTACGGCATTCCGGAAGGCGTGATCTTCGGCTTCGCCGTGACCACCGAGAACGGCAAGTACACCCTGGTCAAGGATCTGCCGATCGACGACTTCAGCCAGAAGTACATCGACAAGACCCTGGCCGAGCTGGAAGAAGAGCGCGCCGGCGTCGCCCACCTGCTGGGCTGATGCAGGCGGTACCGGCTCCGGCCGGTACGTCTTCCATCAAGGTAGGTACCGGCCGCTGGTCGGTACGTGATCCAGAAGGTAGGTACCGACCGTTGGTCGGTACGCAGCAACGGGGAAGCTCAGGCTTCCCCGTTTCTGTTTGAGGAATACAGGAACTGATGATCCACCTGCATTACATCGACGACGCGCTGCTGGTGGCCGAGAAGCCGGCCGGCCTGCTGTCCGTGCCTGGCCGCAGCGCCGAGAACCAGGACTGCGTGGTCGCGCGCCTGCAGGCGCTGTACCCGGATGCATTGACCGTGCATCGCCTGGACCAGGTGACCTCCGGCCTGCTGCTGCATGCGCGCGGCAAGGAGATGCAGGTGGCGTTGTCGATGCAGTTCGAGCAGCGCCAGGTTGGCAAGCGTTACGAAGCGATCGTGGAGGGGCTGCTCGAAGGCGATGTCGGCGAGGTGGACCTGCCGTTGATCGTGGACTGGCCGAACCGGCCGAAGCAGATGGTCGATCACGAACGCGGCAAACCGGCGCTGACACGTTGGCATGTAATGGCACGTGATGTTGAAGCGCAGCGCACCCGCGTGGCGTTGGAACCGATCACTGGCCGCAGCCATCAGCTGCGCCTGCACATGGCCAGTCTCGGCCATCCCATCGTTGGCGATGTGCTGTATGACGCCGCGTCGGCGCAGCGTGTGCATCTGCATGCGCGCAGCCTGCGGTTCACCCATCCGGTGACGGGCGAGCCGCTCGCGTTCGAGTCCGCGACTCCGTTCTAGGGGTTCGGCAGGGCTTGCAGCCCTGCACCTGCAGAATCAACGTCAACGTCAGAAGCGGGCTATCCGTGGGTTGGCGGGACGGTGTCGGAGTGCGGGGACGCCGCAAGTACGTCCCTGTAGGCTTGGCAGCCGCTTGCTCGTGTGCGCTGTCCTGCGCACACGGCAAGACCGGGGTTGCGCGTCCTACCCAACCCGCCCGAGGCATGCCTCGGGCCCATGCGGCTGACACCCCGCACTCCGACACCGTCCCACCTTCGACAGGTTCCCGCGGCTGTTGGTAACTGCGGCTTTGTTCCGCGCGGGTGTTGGTAGGTGTCGACCTTGGTCGACACGATTTTCCTTTCAGATATCGAATGAATCATCCACGCATGGCGTGGATCTACCGTGTCGACCAAGGTCGACACCCACCAGAGCAGTCGACCAAGGTCGACATCTACCAGAGCAATACGCCTTTCCGACAGATCGCAGGAAACTGTCGAAGGCGGGGTGGGTCCGGTTGTGGGGGCGTGAGCCGCATGGACGCGGCGACCGAGCCTCCATGGACGGATTTACGGCGCCCCCCGCAACCGGACCCACCCCGCCATCCCTCAATGGCCCCGCTTTTGACGTTGACGTTGACGTTGATTCTGCAGGTGCAGGGCTGCAAGCCCTGCAGAACAAAACCCCACCCCCTACCAAGGTAGGGCGGCCCGCGCGCCAGCGCCGGACTATCCTCGAACCCATGACTTTGTCTGGGAGGGCTGCGTCATGAACTACGAGGAAACCTACCGTCGCTCGATCGACGAGCCGGAGGCCTTCTGGGGCGAGGAAGCCAAGCGCATCCATTGGCACAAACCGCCGCAGCAGGTGCTCGACTACAGCAACCCGCCGTTCCGGCGCTGGTTCGTCGGTGGTGAAACCAATCTCTGCTACAACGCCGTCGACCGCCACCTGGCCGAGCGCGCCGACCAGCTCGCGCTGGTCGCCATCTCCACCGAAACCAACAGCACCCGCGAAATCACCTATCGCCAGCTGTATCGCGAAGTGAACGACTTCGCCGCCGTGCTCAAGCACCTCGGCGTCGGTCACGGTGACCGCGTGGTGATCTACATGCCGAACATGGCCGAGGCGGTATTCGCGATGCTCGCCTGTGCGCGCATCGGCGCCGTGCATTCGGTCGTGTTCGGTGGCTTTGCCGCGCACAACCTGGCGCTGCGCATCGACGACGCCAAGCCCAAGCTGCTGATCGCGGCCGATGCCGGCATGCGCGGTGGCAAGTTGATTCCGTACAAGCCGATGGTCGACGCCGCCTGCGCCGAAGCCACGTCGCCACCGCCGCACGTGCTGATCGTGTCGCGTGGGCTGGATGCCGCCGAACCACGCGTGCCGGGCCGCGATGTGGACTACGCCGAGCTGCGTGCGCAGATCGGTGAAGTCGACGTGCCGGTGCAGTGGCTGGAAGCGAGCGAGCCGAGCTATCTGCTGTATACCTCCGGCACCACCGGCAAGCCGAAGGGCGTGCAGCGCGATGTGGGGGGCTATGCGGTGGCGATGGCACAGTCGATGGAAACGGTGTTCGACTGCAGGCCGGGCCAGGTGATGTTCTCCACCTCCGACGTCGGCTGGGCGGTCGGCCATTCCTACAACGTGTACGGCCCGCTGATCGGCGGCTGCACCTCGCTGCTGTACGAAGGGCTGCCGACCAACCCGGACCCGGGCATCTGGTGGGCGCTGTGCGAGCAGTACAACGTGCGCACGATGTTCTCGTCGCCCACCGCCATCCGTGTGCTGAAGAAGCACGATGCGGATTTCATCCATCGCCACGACCTGGGCGCGCTGAAGTACCTGTTCCTGGCCGGCGAGCCGCTGGACGAACCGACCGCGCACTGGATCAGCGAAGCGCTCGGCAAGCCGATCATCGACAACTACTGGCAGACCGAAACCGGCTGGCCGGCATTGACCCTGCTGCCGGGCCTGGAGATGAAGCCGGTGCGTTTCGGCTCGCCCGGGTTCCCCAATCTCGGCTACCGGATGAAGGTGATCGACGAGAACACCGGCGAGGAAGTGGCACCGGGGCAGAAGGGCGTGCTGGTGGTGTCGCCGCCGCTGCCGCCGGGCTGCATGAGCACGGTGTGGAACGACGACAGCCGTTTCCTGCAGAGCTACTTCAGCCACTTCAAGGAGCTGCTGTACAGCTCGCTGGACTGGGCGATCCGTGACGACGATGGCTACACCTTCATCCTCGGTCGCACCGATGATGTGATCAATGTGGCCGGTCACCGGTTGGGTACGCGCGAGATTGAAGAAGCCATCTCCAGCCATCCACGTGTGGCCGAGGCGGCGGTGATCGGGGTCAAGGATGAGCTGAAGGGGCAGGTGCCGCTGGTGTTCGTCACCCTCAAGCAGGGGCTGGATGGCGAGGATCCGGCGCTGGTGGTGGCCGAGATGATGGCCACGGTGACCACCTCGCTCGGCGCGGTCGCGCGCCCGGCGCACGTGCACGTGGTCAATGCGCTGCCCAAGACCCGATCCGGCAAGCTGCTGCGGCGCTCGCTGCAGGCGCTGGCCGAACAGCGCGACCCGGGTGACCTGTCGACGCTGGACGACCCCAGCGCGCTG
>NZ_JAOECR010000082.1:0-13528 GCF_029836955.1 Stenotrophomonas sp. GD04054
GTTGCTGTTGCTTCGGCCTCGGCGGGTGCAGGGTGCAACCCTGCCCGACCAACCCCTTGATTTCGGGACAATCAGCCATACCCCTTGGCGAGGCCGCACGCGCTGGCGCGGCATTGCACACGGAGCCTTATCGATGACCGAGACCACCCAGACCGAAACCCTTGGCTTCCAGACCGAAGTCAAGCAGCTGCTGCAGCTGATGATCCACTCGCTGTACTCCAACAAGGAGATCTTCCTCCGCGAGCTGGTCTCCAACGCCGCCGATGCCGCTGACAAGCTGCGCTTCGAGGCCCTGACCCAGCCGGCCCTGCTGGAAGGCGACAGCGAACTGCGCGTGCGCGTCAGCTTCGACCCCACCGCCCACACCATCACCATCGAAGACAACGGTATCGGCATGAGCCGCGCCGAAGCCATCGCCCACCTCGGCACGATTGCAAAGTCCGGCACCGGCGATTTCCTGCGCCAGCTGTCCGGCGACCAGAAGAAGGATTCGCAGCTGATCGGCCAGTTCGGCGTCGGCTTCTACAGTGCCTTCATCGTCGCCGACGAAGTGGAAGTGACCTCGCGCCGCGCTGGCCTGGCTGCAGGCGAAGGCGTGCGCTGGACCTCGCGCGGCGAAGGCGATTTCGAAGTCGCCACGGTCGACAAGGCCGAGCGCGGCACCCGCATCGTGCTGCACCTGAAGGACGGCGAGCACGACTTCGCCGATGGCTGGCGCCTGCGCAGCATCCTCAAGAAGTATTCGGATCACATCGGCCTGCCGATCCAGATGCCGAAGGAAGGCGAAGAAGGCGCTGCGGTCGAATGGGAAACCGTCAATCGCGCCAGCGCGCTGTGGACCCGCCCCCGCACCGAAATCAGCGATGCCGAATACACCGAGTTCTACAAGCACGTGGCGCACGACCATAGCGACCCGCTGGCCTGGAGCCACAACAAGGTCGAGGGCAAGCTGGAGTACACCTCGCTGCTGTATGTGCCCGGCCGCGCACCGTTCGACCTGTATCACCGCGATGCACCCAAGGGCCTGAAGCTGTACGTGCAGCGCGTGTTCGTGATGGACCAGGCCGAGCAGTTCCTGCCGCTGTACCTGCGCTTCATCAAGGGCGTGGTCGATTCCAACGACCTGTCGCTGAACGTCTCGCGCGAGATCCTGCAGTCCGGTCCGGTCATCGATTCGATGAAGGCCGCGCTGACCAAGCGCTCGCTGGACATGCTGGAAAAGCTGGCCGCCGACAAGCCGGAGCAGTACGCCACGTTCTGGAAGGAATTCGGCCAGGTGCTGAAGGAAGGCCCGGCCGAGGACTACAACAACCGCGAGAAGGTGGCCAGCCTGCTACGCTTCGCTTCCACCCGTGGCGACGGCGATGCGCAGAGCGTGTCGCTGGCCGACTACCTCGGCCGCATGACCGAAGGCCAGGACAAGATCTATTACCTGACCGGCGAGAGCTACAGCCAGGTGCGCAACAGCCCGCACCTGGAAGTGTTCCGTAAGAAGGGCGTGGAAGTGCTGCTGCTGACCGACCGCATCGACGAGTGGCTGATGGGCTACCTGACCGATTTCGACGGCAAGGGCTTCGTCGACATCGCCCGTGGCGACCTCGACCTGGGTGCGCTGGAAAGCGAAGCGGACAAGCAGGAACAGGAAGCAGCGGCCAAGGACAAACAGGGTCTGGTCGAGCGCCTGAAGACGGTGCTGGGCGACGACGTTGCCGAAGTGCGCGTCTCGCACCGCCTGACCGATTCGCCGGCGGTGCTGGCCATCGGCGAACAGGACCTGGGTCTGCAGATGCGCCAGATCCTGGAAGCCAGCGGCCAGAAGGTACCGGACAGCAAGCCGGTGCTGGAGATCAACCCGGGCCACCCGCTGATCGCCAAGCTCGATGCCGAAGCCGATGGCGCGCGTTTCGACGATCTGGGCCGGGTGCTGTTCGACCAGGCCGCACTGGCCGCCGGTGACAGCCTGAAGGATCCGGGTGCCTATGTGGCCCGTCTGAACAAGCTGCTGCTGGAGCTGTCGGCCTGATCGACAGGGTGGTCGCCGGGCATGGCCCGGCGATGCTCTGGTAGGTGCCAACCTTGGTTGGCACTGCTGCCCTGGTAGAGACCAACCTTGGTTGGCGCCCCAAAAGCGTGCCAACCAAGGTTGGCACCTACCAGGGCGGGTCGAGCGTGCCAACCAAGGTTGGCACCTACCAGGCTGGGTCGAAGCGTGCCGACCAAGGTTGGCACCCACCAGGGGCGGCGGTTGGCACCTGCCAAAACGGTGTTGCTCAGGCGTCCCGATCCAGCAGTGAGCCCAGCATCTGGTCCTGGCGACGGATCACCGTGGCATTGGCGGCAAAGGCCACGACCTCGGCTTTCGCGGCCAGCAGATCACCCAGCGGCGCGCCGGCATCGGCGCCGATGGACGCCACCGAAGCCTGCACCCCACCCTGTTCGGTGGTAATGCGCTGCAACTGCAGGTGCTGGGCATCCGGGGTCGCCAGGTTGGCCACGTTGTGCGCGGCCACCTGCACGCCCTGCTGGGCCGCACGCATCCCGCTGAGGGCGATTCCCATCACGTTGTCCATGGCGGTCTCCGGGCCGCACGACGCAGCCCTCCGGACCGGTTAACGGCCGGTGGGCCGCAACCTTGAGTCCACATCGGCCCGACAGGCCCGAGTGGTAGCATATCCCTCTGATTTCAGCGCCTTTTGCCAATGCTCAGTTTTTTCCGCCGCAAGAAGCCCCAGGATGCCCCCGCAACGGAGGCGCCCAAGACCCAGCACTACTCGGCTGAAGAGCTGGCGGCGGCATTCCCGTCGGCCGCGCCGGTCGAGGACAAGGAGCCGGCGCCGGTAGCAGTACCGGCCGAGCCTGTACCGGTCGAGCCGCCCCCAGCAACCGCCGTTCCGGTCGCTGTCGAGCCCACCCCGGTTATTCCGGCCCCAGCCGCACCGGTTCCGGCAGCTCCTGCGCCGACGGCTCAGATCGACGTCGCCCCTATCGCGACTCCGGCCATCGAACCGGCCCCCGTACCGCTGCCTGAGCCCACCCCGGCACCGACACCGGCACCGGTCACCGACGACCTGCCTGCCGCCGCCTCGATCGACGCCGTTCCGGCGCCGGCTGGCAAGCCCGGCTGGCGCGAGCGCCTGCGCAACAGCGTCATCGCGCGCAGCTTTGGTGGCCTGTTCTCGCGCAACCCCAAGCTTGACGACGACCTGCTGGACGAGCTGGAAACCGCACTGATCACCGCCGACGTCGGTGTCGGTGCCACCACCGACCTGGTCGAGGGCCTGCGCAAGCGCATGAAGTCGCGCGAGTTCGCCGACGCCAATGCGCTGCTGGCCGCGCTGCGCGCGGAGCTGATCGCGATCCTGCAGCCGGTGGCCAAGCCGCTGGTGATCGACCGCAACGCCAAGCCCTTCGTGGTGCTCACCGTCGGCGTCAACGGCGTTGGCAAGACCACCACCATCGGCAAGCTGGCCAAGCGCTTCAAGGACGATGGCCACAGCCTGATGCTGGCCGCCGGTGACACCTTCCGCGCCGCCGCCGTGGCACAGCTGCAGGCCTGGGGCGAGCGCAACGGCGTGGCCGTGGTCGCGCAGGGGCAGAACGCCGATGCCGCTTCGGTGGCATTCGACGCGCTGCAGGCCGGCAAGGCCCGTGGCACCTCGGTGCTGATCGCCGACACCGCCGGCCGCCTGCATACCCAGTCCGGCCTGATGAACGAGCTGGGCAAGATCCGCCGCGTGCTCGGCAAGATCGACCCCACCGCCCCGCACGAAGTACTGATGGTGATCGACGGCACCACTGGCCAGAACGCGCTGTCGCAGCTGCGCCAGTTCAATGCCGCAGTGAACGTGACCGGCCTGGTGGTGACCAAGCTGGACGGCACCGCCAAGGGCGGCGTGGTGTTCGCGCTGGCCCGCGAGTTCGGCATTCCGATCCGTTTCGCCGGCATCGGCGAGCGCCCGGAAGACCTGCGCGTGTTCGACCCGGAAGCCTTCGTCGACGCCCTGCTGCCCGAAGCGCTGGGCGCCTGATACACCGTGCAGCCACGCATGGCGTGGCTCTACTGCAATCCAGTAGAGCCACCCCACGGGTGGCTCCTCTCTGGAACACCGATGCCCCGCCAGCCGCACGCCAGCGCCGGAACCACGCAGACCGATGGCTTCGTCGCCCACCTGCTGCATTGGTTCGACGACCACGGCCGCCACGACCTGCCCTGGCAGCACCCACGCAGTCCCTACCGGGTCTGGCTGTCGGAAATCATGCTGCAGCAGACCCAGGTGAGTACGGTCATCCCGTATTTCCAGCGGTTCCTGCAGCACTTCCCGACCCTGCCCGACCTTGCCGCAGCCAGCAACGACGCGGTGATGGCGCAGTGGGCCGGGCTCGGCTACTACGCCCGCGCACGCAACCTGCATGCCGCTGCGAAGCGCTGCGTGGAACTGCACGACGGCGACCTGCCGCGTGATTTCGATGCATTGCATGCCCTGCCCGGCATCGGCCGCAGCACCGCCGGTGCGATCCTCAGCCAGGCCTGGAACGATCCGTTCGCGATCCTCGACGGCAACGTCAAGCGCGTGCTCAGCCGTTACCACGGCATCGAGGGCTTCCCCGGCCTGCCGGCCATCGAGAAGCAGTTGTGGGCGATCGCCGAGGCGCACGTGGCTCAGGTGCCGGCCGGGCGCATGGCCGACTACACGCAGGCGCAGATGGATCTGGGCGCGACGGTGTGCAGCCGCGCCAAACCGGCCTGCGTGATCTGCCCGCTGCAGGATGACTGCGTGGCACGGCGCGAAGGCCGCACCGCTGAACTACCCACGCCCAAGCCCAGCAAGACCCTGCCCGAGCGCGAGGCCGTTGCGCTGCTGCTGCGCGACGCCCAGCAGCGTGTGCTGCTGCAGAAGCGGCCGGACACCGGCATCTGGGCGCAGCTGTGGACGCTGCCGCAGGCCGATGCCGGCAGCGTGCTGCAGGACTGGTTCGACGTGCACGTCGACGGCTCGCTGGAAGAGGCCGAAGAGCTGCCAGTGCTGCAGCACACCTTCAGCCACTACAAGCTGCATCTGCAGGTATTGTCGCGGCAGGTACACGGCCTGCGCGTGGAAGAACCCACGCTGCGCTGGGTCGCCAGCGACGAACTGCACGCGCTGGGCCTGCCGGCACCGATCCGCAAACTGCTCGACGGCGCAACGATCAAGACGCCGAAACGAAATTCCAAGAAACCCCGCAACCACGAGTGAATGCCATGTCCCGAACCGTCTTCTGCCAGTACGAACAACGCGATGCCGAGGGCCTGGACTTCGTGCCCTACCCCGGCGAACTGGGCCAGCGCATCTTCAACAGCATCGGCAAGCAGGCCTGGGCTGCGTGGCTGGCGCACCAGACCATGCTGATCAACGAGAACCGCCTGTCGCCGCGCACCCCGGAGCATCGTGCGTTCCTTGAAGGCGAACTGGTCAAGTTCCTGTTCGAGAAGGACGCGGAAAAGCCGGCCGGCTTCACCCCCGAAGCCTGACAACAAAAAGGGGACGGAGGGGATTAAGTCGTTTGTGGCACAAACGACTTAATCCCCTCCGTCCCCTTTTTTGATCATTTGGCCGGGGCGGTTTCCGCCTCGCGCTCCTGCACCTGCGCCTGGCGCAGCTCCTGCTCGGAAGTGCGCAACGCCTTCACGTCCAGCTTGCGGATGCTGTTGATGAAGCACGGCATGCGCGGGCCACCGGTCGGGTCGCGCACGAGCACCTTGTCAAAACGCGACGACACCCGGCCCATGCTGCTGGTCAACCCGATGGCGGTGGCGTAGGACAGGTCCGGGCACGGGCCACTCAGTTCCAGCAGGTAAGCCTCGCTCGGCCGGGTCCAGACCGCCAGGGCGCTGTCACCCAGCTCGGTCCAGCCATTGAGGCTGCCGAAGAACTGCATGTCGTTCTGCGGCGCGCCGGCGTGGGCACGGTACAGATCCAGCTTCTCGGTACTGCTGAGCCGGCCGGTGGTCGCGCAGGCGGCCAGCGCCAGGCAGAGTCCGGCGATCAGGATCGGGGTCTTCATGGCGATCTCCTCAGGGAACCTGCTGCGATCATGCGCCGGCCGATGTGCGGCCGGCGCGATGGCAGGTAAACCCGTTCAGGCGCCGGGAGGCGGCCGTTGCCGGCCGCTCAGACGTCGGCGTGGGCCAGTGCGTGCAGGCGCCCTTCGCGCAGCTCCAGCACCCGGTCCAGGCGCCGCGCCAGGCTGCGGTCGTGGGTGACCAGCACCAGGCTGGTATGACGCGCGCGGTTGAGCTCCAGCATCAGCTCGAACACGGTGCCCGCGGTACGGTCATCCAGGTTGCCGGTCGGCTCGTCGCCGAGCACGCACGCCGGATGATTGACCAGCGCACGTGCCACCGCGGCACGTTGGCGTTCGCCGCCGGACAACTCGCCCGGCTTGTGGTCCAGGCGATGGCCGAGGCCGACCGCTTCCAGCAGCGTGGTGGCGCGGCTGCTCGCTTCGGCCACTGCGGTGCCAGCCAGCAGCACCGGCATCATCACGTTTTCCAACGCGGTGAACTCCGGCAGCAGGTGGTGGAACTGGTAGACGAAGCCCAGCGCCTGGTTGCGCAGCAGGCCACGCGCGGTATCCGACAGCGCCGACATCCGCTGGCCGGTCACATAAACCTCACCCGCGGTCGGAATGTCGAGGCCACCCAGCAGGTGCAGCAGCGTGCTCTTGCCGGCACCGGAAGCACCAATGATCGCCACCGTTTCGCCGGCGGTCACGGTCAGGTCCAGGCCATCGAACACCGGGGTCTGCATGCGCCCTTCGGCGTAGGTCTTGCCCAGTGCTTCGGCGCGGATCACTTCATCGCCGCGGTTGAAGACCTTATTCATAACGCAGGGCCTCCGCCGGCTGGGTGCGTGCTGCCCGCCAGGCGGGATAGAGGGTGGCCAGGAAGCTCATCAGCAGCGCGACCACGGTGATCGCCGCCACGTCGCCGGTCTGCATGTCGGTCGGCAGGCCGGTGATGTAGTAGACGTCCTCCGGCAGCAGCTTGACGTTGAACACGCTCTCGATGGCACCGAGGATGCGTTCCAGGTTGAGGGTCAGGGTGATACCGCCGATCAGGCCAGCCAGCGTGCCGAAGATGCCGATCAGCGAACCCTGCACCATGAATACCTGCATCACCCCGCCCGGGGTCAGGCCCAGCGTGCGCAGGATGGCGATGTCGGCCTGCTTGTCGGTCACCAGCATCACCTGCGAGGACACCAGGTTGAAGGCCCCCATGGCGATGATCAGCGACAGCAGGATGCCCATCACCACCTTTTCCATGCGCAACGAGTGGTAGAGGTTGGCGTTCTGCTGGGTCCAGTCACTCACCCGGTACGCACCGCCGAGGCTCTGCGCCAGGTCCACGCCCACTTCCAGCGAGCGGTCCATGTCGTGCAGTTTCAGCCGCACGCCGGTGGCACCGTCGCTGCGCAGCACGCGCTCCAGGTCCTGCATGTTGGCAAAGCCCACGCCGCGGTCGACCTCGTTGTAGCCGGCCTCGAAGATGCCACTGACGGTGAAGCGTTTCATCCGCGGCACTGCGCCGGCAGGCGTGCCCTGCACCTCGGCGAAGGTCACCAGCACCTGGTCGCCCACGTCTACGCCCAGCCAGATCGCCAGCTCCTTGCCCAGCAGCAGGTTGAAGCTGCCTGGCTTGAGGCTGTCATAGCTGCCCTTGGTGACCTTCTTGTCGATCACCGACACCTTCGGCTCCAGCGCCGGATCGATGCCCTGGATGATCGCGCCCTGCACGCGCGGGCCGCTGATCATCGACTGGATCTCGATGTACGGCGCGGCACCGGCCACGCGCGGGTCCTTGCCGGCGATGTCGACCACGCGCATCCAGTCCGGCATCGGCTCGCCGTCGCGGCTGATGGTGGTGTGCGCGGTCATCTGCAGCAGGCGGCTGCGGATTTCCTTCTGGAAACCGCTCATCACCGCCAGGGTGGTGATCAGCACGGTAACCCCGAGCGCGATGCCCAGGATCGATGCCATCGAGATGAAGGAGATGAAGCCGTTGCGGCGCTTGGCGCGCAGGTAGCGCAGGCCAATGGCCACGGGAATGGGTTTGAACATGCAGGCACGCCGGTCAATTCAGCTTATGGTGCCATCGACCGGGGCCGACGGGAAACGCCGCGTGCGGCCACGGCCAGTCGCAGTTCACGTCGCTGCCCGGAATCCAGCACATCGGGCCAGAACAGCAGGCGTTGGCGGCGCTGGTCCCGGCGCCAGATCAACAACAGCCACGGCCCGCGCACCACCAGCCGGGGTGCCTCGACATCCTGCCCGGCCACCTGCATCGGCTCGGGAAGCGGAGGCAGGAGCACCGGCACGCGTGGCCTGCGCTGGCGCCAGGCCAGTTCGGCCAACCCGATGACCCAGGCCAGCACCACTGCGGGCATCAGCAGCCGTGAAGACAGATCCGATGCGCGCAGCAGCCAGGGCGCAGCCAGCAGCACCGCCAACTGGGCGGCAGCCTGCAGCCGCGAGGGGCGCCACTCAAGGCTTGAGGGCGAGGATCTTCTGCATGAGGGGGATCGCGTGCGCATGTGGACAGGCCTCATAGCCCATGAACCAGCGCCACAACTTATCGTCCTCGCAGTCGAGCAGGAACAGGAAAACCTCGCGCTCTTCGGTCGGCGCAGTGCTCCATTCGTGGTCCAGGTAGCGACCGAACAGCTGGTCCAGCTCACGCATGCCGCGGCGGCAACGCCAGCGCAGCTTCTTCAGCAGAACGTCTTCTTCCATCATGTTTCTCCAGATACAGCAAAGCCACGCATGGCGTGGCTCTACTGGGGTGGCACAGCCACGCGTGGCGTGGCTCTACCGGGTACAGCCAGGCCTGATCAGGCGCGGCGTTCCATCATCAGCTTCTTGATCTCGGCGATCGCCAGCGCCGGGTTCAGGCCCTTCGGGCAGGTCCGGGCGCAGTTCATGATGGTGTGGCAGCGGTACAGCTTGAACGGATCTTCCAGATCGTCCAGGCGCGCACCGGTGTCCTCATCGCGCGAGTCGATGATCCAGCGGTAGGCCTGCAGCAGGATCGCCGGGCCCAGGTAACGCTCGCCGTTCCACCAGTAGCTCGGGCAGCTGGTCGAGCAGCAGGCGCACAGGATGCACTCGTACAGGCCGTCCAGCTTCTTGCGGTCTTCCGGCGACTGCAGGCGCTCACGATCCGGCGGTGCCGGAGTCTGGGTGCGGATCCACGGCTTGATCGAGGCGTACTGCGCGTAGAAGTGGGTCAGGTCCGGAACCAGATCCTTGACCACGTTCATGTGCGGCAGCGGGTAGATCGGCACTTCCTTCTTGCCGCAGTCCGAGATGGCTCGGGTGCAGGCCAGGGTGTTGGTGCCGTCGATGTTCATCGCGCACGAACCACAGATACCTTCGCGGCAGGAGCGGCGGAAGGTCAGGGTCGGGTCGATCTCGTTCTTGATCTTGATCAGGGCGTCCAGGACCATCGGGCCACAGGCGTCCAGATCGACTTCATAGGTATCGGTGCGCGGGTTGCTGTCGTCGTCCGGACTCCAGCGGTAGATCTTGAAGGTGCGCACGTTCTTGCCGCCGTTCTTGACGGGGAAGTGCTTGCCCTTCGTGATCTTGGAATTCTTGGGGAGTGAAAACTCGGCCATGGCTGCTCTCGTTGGCTCAGGCGGCCCGCGCCCGTGGGCGCGGATTGCATGGTAGGCGGGGTCGGATCAGTACACGCGCGGCTTCGGCGGCACCACGGACACGTCGTCGGTCAACGTGTACATGTGCACCGGACGGTAGTCGAAGCTGCACTTGCCCTTCTCGTCGACGCTGACCAGGGTGTGCTTCTGCCAGTTGACGTCGTCGCGGTCCGGATAGTCCTCGTGCGCATGCGCGCCGCGGCTTTCCTTGCGCTGTTCGGCCGAGTTGATCGTCGCCACCGCGTTGAGCAGCAGGTTGTTCAGCTCGTAGGTCTCGATCAGGTCCGAGTTCCAGACCAGCGAACGGTCGGAGACCTTCACGTCCTGGAACGAGTCGAAGATCTTGTCCATCTTCTCGCAGCCTTCCTTCAGCGTCTGGCTGGTGCGGAAGACCGCCGCGTCGGCCTGCATGGTGCGCTGCATGCGATCGCGGATGACCGAGGTCGGGGTATCGCCGTTGGCGTGGCGCAGCTTGTCCAGCAGGCCCAGCGCCTTGTCGCAGGCATCGGCCGCCAGCGGCTTGTGCGACGCGCCCGGCTTGATGGTCTCGGCGCAACGGTTGGCCACCGCACGACCGAACACCACCAGGTCCAGCAGCGAGTTCGAGCCGAGGCGGTTGGCACCGTGCACCGACACGCAGGCGGCTTCGCCGATCGCGTACAGGCCCGGGATCACCGCATCGGGGTTGTCGCCATCCTTGCGCACCACTTCGCCGTGGTAATTGGTCGGAATGCCGCCCATGTTGTAGTGCACGGTCGGGATCACCGGGATCGGCTGCTTGTGCACGTCGACGCCGGCGAAGATGCGGGCGCTCTCGGCAATGCCCGGCAGCTTCTCGTCGATCACGCCCGGGCCAAGGTGGGTCAGGTCGAGCAGGATGTGGTCCTTGTGCTCGCCGACGCCGCGGCCTTCGCGGATCTCGATGGTCATCGAACGGCTGACCACGTCGCGCGAGGCCAGATCCTTGTAGTGCGGTGCGTAGCGCTCCATGAAGCGCTCGCCGCTGCTGTTGCGCAGGATGCCACCTTCACCGCGGACACCCTCGGTGATCAGGCAGCCGGCACCGTAGATGCCGGTCGGATGGAACTGCACGAACTCCATGTCCTGCATGGCGATGCCGGCACGCATGGCCAGGCCGCCACCGTCGCCGGTGCAGGTGTGCGCCGAGGTGGCGCTGAAGTAGGCACGGCCGTAACCGCCGGTGGCCAGCACCACGCCCTGGGCGCGGAACAGGTGCAGGGTGCCGTCGGACATGTCCAGGGCCAGCACGCCGCGGCAGGCACCTTCGTCATCGAAGATCAGGTCGAGTGCGAAGTACTCGATCATGAAGCGTGCGTCGTGCTTCAGCGACTGCTGGTACAGGGTGTGCAGCATCGCGTGGCCGGTACGGTCGGCCGCCGCGCAGGTACGCTGCGCCGCCGGGCCTTCGCCGTACTTGGTGGTCATGCCACCGAACGGACGCTGGTAGATCTTGCCTTCGGCAGTGCGCGAGAACGGCACGCCGTAGTGTTCGAGCTCGATGATGGCCGGAATGGCCTCACGGCACATGTACTCGATGGCGTCCTGGTCGCCCAGCCAGTCCGAGCCCTTGATGGTGTCGAAGAAGTGGTAACGCCAGTCATCCTCGCCCATGTTGGCGAGTGCGGCCGAGATACCGCCCTGGGCGGCAACGGTGTGCGAACGGGTCGGGAAGACCTTGGTCAGGCACACGGTCTGCAGGCCCTTGGCGGCCAGGCCGAACGTGGCGCGCAGGCCGGCGCCGCCGGCGCCCACCACGACCATGTCGTACTTGTGTTCGGTGATCTTGTAAGCGGACATCTAATCTGGATTCCTGTGTAGGTGCCTGGGCTCAGGCAACGCCGAGGGCGATGCGGCCCACCGCAAACACACTGACGATCATGCCGAGCACGGCGACGAACTTCACCGCGGTCTGCAGCACCAGGGCCAGCAGCGATTCGTGGATGTAATCTTCCAGCACGACCTGCATGCCGAGCTGCGCGTGCCAGAACATGGCGATCAGCAGGCCGATCAGCGGCACGGCGTTCCACGGCTTGGCCACGGCGGCGGCGGCGGTCGCGTAGTCCGAGCCCAGCAGGCCCAGCACGAAGACCAGGAACCAGATGCCCAGGGCCACCAGGGCGGCGGCGGTCAGGCGCTGGTGCACGAAGTGCTCGGTGCCGGTCTTGGCCGAACCGAGGCCGCGCACGCTCTTCAACGGGGTACGGAACTTGCTCACGCGGCA
The DNA here is from genome assembly GCF_029836955.1 of Stenotrophomonas sp. GD04054. NCBI lineage: Bacteria > Pseudomonadati > Pseudomonadota > Gammaproteobacteria > Lysobacterales > Lysobacteraceae > Stenotrophomonas > Stenotrophomonas sp. GD04054. Next base: position 11,935 of record NZ_JAOECR010000082.1, read on the forward strand.
CCTCCGAACATCACATAGGCCCACACCAGCAGGGTGATCACCAGGCTGCCGATGACCGACAGCCAGCTGCTGCGGATGAAGGCGGGGATGCTGAAGCCGATGGCGAAGTCCTGCACCACATGGCGGATGCCATTGCACAGGTGATAGGCGAACGACCATGTCCACGCGAACAGGAACACGCGGCCATACCAGGCCCCGGCATGGCCGGTGAAGCAGTTCCAGGACTCGGGCCCCATCATCAGGGCCAGCAGGCCGGCGGCGATGATGAGGGCACCAACAGACAGAAAGACGCCAGTGGCTCGATGCAGGATCGAGGTGGCCATCTGAATCTGCCAGCGATACACCTGAAGGTGCGGGGAAAGTGGGCGTTGTCTGGTCGCCATTCGCTGGGCTCGTTGTCTCGGCTGGGCGGCACGCGGCCGCGTTGGCTCAATGCTGATCAGAAATCGATGCAGCGTCCGTTTTTCTCCCAATCGCCATACCGCACCGGATCAAGTCCGCCGCGGCCGCCGAATTCCTCTGCTTTTTCCTGTTCCACGGGCACGGGTGCCGCGGGGACCAGCGGGGCTTCAGATTCGTCGTCGGGAGTGGGGGTTGTTTGGCCTATCATGTTCGGTCTCGCAACGCACAAATTTTAGACCTCGTTCACGTGCCTGACAACCTGCCCCCTGCTTTCGTCGGATATCCGCGCCTGCCCGGCCACCAGCTGCTGAGCCTGCAAGGCCCGGATGCGGCTGTCTTTGCCCACGCCCAGTTCAGCAGCGATGTCACCGCCCTGCCCCTGCAGCACTGGCAGTGGAGCGCCTGGTTGAGCGCCAAGGGCCGCACTCTGGCGGTGTTCCAGCTGCTTCGACTGGCGGACGACCACGTGATGCTGGTGCTGGCCGACGGCGACGCCGATGCGATTGCGTCGCAACTGCAGCGCTTCGTGTTCCGCCGCAAGGTGAAGGTGCAGGTGCGCAGCGATCTGGCCGTGGCCGGTGCGTTCACTGCGCCCGAAGCCGCCAGCGGCGCTGCGATTGCGCAGACCGCAGGTGACGGCTGGGAACTGGACCTGGGCAGCGACGCCTTGCCGCGGACCCTGCGCATTGGCAGCGCCGATGCCTTCGCCGCCGGCAATGAAGCCGATGAGGCCGCTTTCGCACTGGCCTGGCGCCAGGCAGACCTGCGCTACGGCCTGCCCCGGCTGCAAGAAAGCCAGCGCGAAGTGTGGACCCCGCAGCAGCTGGGGTTGGACCGCCTGAACGGTTACAGCGTGAAGAAGGGCTGCTATCCCGGCCAGGAAATCGTCGCCCGCACCCACTTCCTCGGCAAAGCCAAGCGCGCGGTGCAGCTGCTGCATACCGCGGCACCGGCGCAGGCCGGCGATGGCGTGCAGCAGGATGGCGCAGCGCTGGGCACGATCGCCAGCGTGGCTGGTGACCTGGCGTTGGCGGTGCTCCCACTGGAGGCCGGCGACACCGAGCTGCAGGTAGGCGGCGCCGCCGCGCAGCGCGTGCCGCTGCTGGATGGGTTGGCACGCTGAATCTGAAGGGCTCTCATCCACGCATGGCGTGGATCTACTGACCGACCCGGTGGGTGCGGACCGTTGGTC
>NZ_JAOECR010000083.1:0-13308 GCF_029836955.1 Stenotrophomonas sp. GD04054
GGTGGCGCCGCCGTCCACGTACAGATCGCTCATCGCCACATGCCCGGCCTGCTCGGAGAGCAGGAACATCACCGAATGGGCAATGTCTTCCGGGGTCGCCAGCTTGCGCAGCGGGATGCCGGCCTTGTACGTCTCCAGGTTTCCGGCGATCACCCGCTCGGCACCGTGCGCGTCCTGCCACATGCCGGTCTGCATCGGGGTCAGCGTTGAACCCGGGGCGACGATATTGCAGCGGATGCCCAGCGGCGCCAGCTCCAGCCCGAGGCAGCGGGTGAACATCGTGGCGGCGGCCTTGGACGCGGCATAGGCGGCCATGCCGTGCCGCGGCACGCCGGCGGCATTCGAACTGACGGCGACGATCGCGCCCTGTCGCCGTGGTGACATCACCCGCGCCAGCGCACGCCCAACATGGAACACGCCATCGGCGTTGACTGCGAACACCCGGCGCCAATCGGCATTCGTGGTCTCCGCAACAGCTCCCACATGCAGAACACCCGCCACACTGGCGGCAAGGCCAATGGGCCCAATGCTGGCTTCCACACGATCCACCAGGGCGTCCACCGCCGCGCTGTCGGTCACGTCGAGCGCAAACGCCTGCACACGTGCATCCACTACCACGGGCGCCTCGCGATCGGTTGCCACGACCGTGCAGCCGGCCTCGGCCAACAGCCGTACCAGGGCCTCGCCGATGCCGCCGGCGGCGCCGGTCACCAGTGCCACGCGACCTTCAAAGCCGGTCAACTGCATGTTGCGATCTCCTGTTGCTCATCCCAGTGGCGCAGGCGCGCCGACAACCACGGTGCCAGCTGCGCCACCGCATCGCGGCCGGTCAGCTCGGCATGCAGGAACGGCAGTTCCAGCGCCTGCACCTTGCGTGCGTGCGCGCGCCACAGTGCCGACTGCAACTGCGGCCGCGCCTGGTGGTCCCGCCCCGCGCGCACGTGCACCAGCGTGCCGTCGAACGGACGGTGGATGTGTTCGCGGATCAGCCGGTTGGTGCCAGTCACTGCGCGCACCACGCCATCAAGCACCACGTCCGGCAGGCTGCCGAGCGCACTACCACCGCGACGCAGGAAGGCAAGAATGCGTTCACGGCTGTCCAGCTCCGGATGCGCCTCCGGGTCATGGCCCGCAATCGCCAGCAGCGCACGCAATGCGGCGATGGCATCGGGTTCCGGCTCAGCCCGCCAGCATTCGCTGGGGTAGGCGTCGAGCAGCACCAGTTCACCGACTTCACGCCCGATTTCATGCAGACGCACCGCCATCGCCTGGGCGAGGATGCCGCCCACCGACCAGCCCAGCAGATGCACCGGTCCCTTCGGTTGCAGCGTGACCACCCGCTGCACATAGTCATTGGCCATGGCTTCGATGCTGGACGGCAACGGCTGCTTCGGATCCAGCGCGGGCGACTGCAGGCCATATACCGGGCGTGCCGGCTGCAGGGCGCGCGCCAGCGTCCGGTAGTTCCAGGCGATGCCACCGGCCGGGTGCAGCACGAACAACGGAGTGGGTCCGTCAGCATCAGTGGCAGCCAACGAGATCACCGGCCCCAATGCGTGGTCGGCCAGCGCCGGCGGTTCGGCAATGCGCGTCGCCAATGCAGCCACGGTCGGCTGCACGAACAAGGCACCGAGGCCGAGGTCACAGCGCCAGCGTTGTTCGATCGCCAGCAGCAGGTGCACCGCGGACAGCGAGTCGCCGCCGAGGCTGAAGAAGTCCGCATCCACCGCCACCGGTGCCTGGCGGCCCAGCGCCTGTGCGAACAGCGCGGCCAGTTCCTGTTCCAGCGGCGTGCGCGGCGCCAGTCCGGCAATCTCGCTCTGCGGCGGCTTCGGCAAGGCGTTGCGGTCGAGCTTGCCGTTGGCGGTCACCGGCCACTGATCCACGCCAACGAATGCGGACGGCACCATGTAGTCCGGCACGCGCGTGGCCAGATGGCTGCGCAGCATGGTGGCGTCTGCCAGCGCGGACGGCACATAGGCCACCAGCCGGGCATCACCGGGGGCATCCTGGCGCAGCAGCACCTCCACCCGATCCATGCCCGGCAGCTCGCGCAATGCCGCTTCAATTTCACCGAGCTCGATGCGCAGGCCGCGCAGCTTTACCTGATGGTCGCTGCGGCCGAGGTACTCGACCGCACCATCGCCGCGCCAACGCCCCACGTCGCCGGTGCGGTAGATGCGCTCGCCTGGAAGGAAGGGATCGGTCAGGAAACGTTCGGCGGTCAGGTCATCGCGGCCGAGATAGCCACGCGCCAGCTGCACGCCACCCAGATACAGGTCGCCCGGCACACCCACCGGCAGCGGCTGCATCCGCGCGTCAAGCACGTATAGGCGTGTGTTCCAGACCGGGAAGCCGATCGGTACCGGCCGTGAGCGATCCTGCGCCGAAGCCGGCCAGTAGCTCACGTCCACTGCCGCTTCGGTCGGGCCATACAGGTTGTGCAGTTCGGCCTGCACGCGCCCATGGAAACGATCACGCAGCGATGCGTCCAGCGCCTCGCCACTGGTGAACACGCGGCGCAGCTGCAGGCCTTCGGAGGCAGGCGCGGCAAGGAACGCGTCGAGCATCGACGGCACGAAATGCGCGGTGGTGATGCCATGCGCACGGATCAGCCGCGCCAGCTCGGTCGGATCGCGATGCGCGTCCGGGCCCGCCACCACCAGCGTCGCGCCGCACAGCAGCGGCAGGAAGAACTCCCAGACCGAGACGTCGAACGTGGCTGGGGTCTTCTGCAGAACACGGTCATCGGCACGGATGCCGTAGTGCTCGCGCATCCACAGCAGGCGATTGACGATGGCACGGTGCTCGATGACCACGCCCTTCGGCTCGCCGGTCGAACCGGAGGTATAGATCACATAGGCTGCATCGCTGGGCGCCGGATCGGCCCACGGTGCTGCGAAACTCAGCGCGGTCCATTGGTCGGGGGCGAGCACCGGCACACCGTCCATGCGCGCAGATACCTCTGCCCTAGCCAGTACGCACGCCGGCTGCGCCGAGGCGAGAATACGCGCGAGGCGCTCATCGGGATGCGCAAGGTCCAGCGGCAGGTAGGCGGCACCCGCACGCAGCACCGCCACCAGCGCGATTACCAGTTCCAGCGAGCGCGGCAATGCCACCGCCACCACACTGCCCGGACCGACCGCCATCGCGCGCAGTTGTGCCGCCAGCGCGAAACTCCGCGCTTCCAGCGTTGCGTAGTCCAGCGTGGTGTCGCCGAACACCAGCGCAGGCGCGTGCGGATCACGGTCCATGCCCTGCTGCAACAGTTCAACCAACGTAGTCTGTGGCAGCGCATGCGCGGTGGCATTGAAGCCATGCACCACCTGCTGCGCTTCTGCGACGGTGGCCAGCGGCACCGCTGCGATGTCTTCGGCCTCCAGCGCCGCCGACACGAAATGCAGCAACCGCGTCGCGTGCGCCTCCACATCGTCCCGACTGTACAACGCGGGATTGGCCTCGATCTCCAGATCCAGCAGGTGCTGGCCGTCGCCACGGAAGCCCAGCGTCAGATCATCCACCGGCCCGGTGCACAGCACCTCCAGCGTCGCCCGCACGCCGTTCAGTGCCAGCGGCTTGTAGAACGGCTGCACATTCACCAGCGGACCGTGCAGGCGCTGCTGCGCGCCCGCCAGGCCCAGGTCGCGGCGCAACTGCTCGCCACGGTAGCGGCCGTGCTTGCGGCCCTGGCTGAGCTGCCGGCCCAATGCCCGGGTAAACGCCTCGACACTGCCCTCGCCGGCCGCCACCCGCAGCGGCAGCACATTCATCACCATCGCCGGCACCCGCGCCGATGCGTTGCCGAGCCGCCCCATGTAGGGCACCCCCAGCACCACTTCATCGGCGGCGCTCATCCGCCGCAGGTACTCGGCCGACAACGCGGCCAGCACATCCGGCCAGGGCTGCAGCCAACGCACCGATGCCTGCAGCAGCTGCTCACGGAATGCAGCATCGAGCGGCTGCACCCAGCGCAGCGCGTCGTCACTGGCCGCGAGCGTACCGGCCAGGCCCGCGCCCGCCGGCGCGACCTGCATCTGTTCGCGCCACCACTGCCCGGCCTGCGTGCGGCGCGGGTCGGCACGATAGGCGGCATCATCGGCCAGCACGCCAGCCAGCGCTGGTAGTGGCTCACCCGTACGCCCCGCGTACAACGCGCACACACGATCAGTGAACAGCGCCATGCCATAGCCATCGGCCGCCAGATGATGCACGCGCAGGTACCAGACCCAGCGCTGGCCCCCCAGATCGAACAACACCTGCTGGCTTATGCGGTCGCGGGTCGGATCGACCGCGCTGAGCCGGTCGGCCTGCATCAGGGCACGCGCCGCCGATGCCGGCCCGACCTCGCCCGCTAGATCGCGCACCGACAGCAGCGGCACATGTGCCGGGTCATGCCACTGCAGCGGCTGGCCGTCGGCCCCTTCGGCAAAGCGCAGTGCAAAGGCCTGCGCCTCGCCCGCAGCCTGGTCCGCCGCAGCGACGAACGCAGCCTCGTCCAGCGCACCCTCGATCCACACCGCATGCGCGGTATTGAACGACGGATTCTCCGGTGCCAGCCGCTGCGCGAACCACAGTCCGGCCTGGGCCTCGGTCAGTGCCACCGGCGTGGCCAGCACAGCGACGTTCATGCGTTCTGCGCGGCCTGCAGCTTCTGCACCACACCCCACCACTGGCGCAGCGTGGTGTGTTCGGCCAACTGCGAGAACTCCAGCGGCAACCCGGTGTTGCCCCAGGCCAGGACCAGGCCGAGCATGCGCATCGAGTCCAGATCCAGGTCGATCAGGTTGTCGTCGTCACCGATCTCGGCCGGTCTGCACTCCAGCACGCGCGCAACGTCGGCACGCATCCGCTCCAGATCCAGCGCATCACCCGTGGCAGCCATCACAGCACCTCCAGCAGCTGATCGGTGGTCATCGGCACACCACAGGTGCGCGCGATCCAGTGCAGCGCCTGATCGTGATCGGCACGCGAAAAGTCCGCCACCGCATCGGCTGCGATGAACGCCTCGATATCGCGCTGGAACGCCTCCACCACGGTCGCGGTGCAGCCGATATGGGCGTACACGCCGGTCACCAGCAGCTGGTCACGGCCGCGCACCCGCATCAGCGTTTCCAGGTTGCTGCGCTGGAACGCGCTGTAGCGGTGCTTCACCAGCACATGCTCGCCCGGCTGCGGTGCCAGCGCCTCGATGATCGGCTCATGATCGGCACTGCGGCGCATGCCCGGGCCCCACAGGTCGGCCTGCAGGCCACGGTCACGGCGATCCTGGTCGCCATGCTGGGCGGTGTAGAACACCGGAATGCCATGTGCGCGGCAATGCGCCAGCAGGCGCGCGATGTTGTCCACCGCCGGCCGCAGCGGCGCGTTTCCGGCATCGAACGCGGCCAGGAAGTAGCGCTGCATGTCGTGTACCAGCAGCGCGACACGATCGCGTTGCAGGCGCCAGGGCCCGCGCGCCTGCGGCAGTTCGGCAGCGGTCGGCAAGGAATAGTTGGTGATGCGGGGCAGCGCCATCAGCGCGTTCCTCCTGTCTGTTGCAGATGACGCGCACGCAGCTGCGCGCGCAGTTCGCGGCGGCTGATCTTGCCGACCGCGGTGGTATCGAAACTGTCGACGAACACGACCTGGTCCGGCACCTTGAACGCCGCCAGGCCGCGCGTACGCATCCAGGCTTTCAGTGCCGGCGCCTTGATCGGCTCCCCCTGCTGGATCACAAACGCGCAGCTGCGCTCACCGAGATACTCGTCAGGAATGGAGACCACGGCGGCGTCGAACACGCCGGGGTGGGCCAGCAGGTGATCTTCAATCTCCTCGGCGGAGATTTTCTCGCCCGCGCGGTTGATGTGGTCACCGGCACGGCCCTGCACCACCAGATAGCCGCCGGGCAACTGCTGCACGCGGTCACCGGTGCGGTAGAACCCATCGTCGGTGAACGAGCGCGCGTTGGCCACCGCATCGTTGTGGTAACCACGGATGGTGTACGGGCCGCGGGTCAGCAGATGGCCCACTTCGCCCTCAGCCACCGGCTGGTCGTGGTCATCGACCACGCGCACTTCGTCGTCCGGGCTGATCGGCCGGCCCTGGCAGGCCACGATCAGTTCCTCCGGATCATCCAGGCGGGTGTAGTTGACCAGGCCTTCGGCCATGCCGAACACCTGCTGCAGGGTACAGCCCAGGCCGTCGATAACCCGCCGTGCGGCTTCCGGTACCAGTTTGGCGCCGCCTACCTGCAGTACCTGCAGGCTGGACAGGTCGTGCTTGCTCGTAGCCGCCGCCTGCGCCCACAGCAGCGCCAGCGGCGGCACCAGGCCACAGCAGGTCACGCGCTCGCGGGCGATCAACGGGAACGCCGCATCCGGGCCGGGGCCGGGGCTGAGCACTACGCGGGCGCCGGCATACAGCGCGCCGAAGAAGCCGGGCGAGCTCATCGGGAAATTGTGCGCGGCCGGCAGCGCGACCAGGTAGACGCTGTCGCGGTCGATGCCGCAGATGTCATTGCTGGCGCGGAACGAATAGATGTAGTCGTCGTGGGTACGCGGAATCAGCTTGGACAACCCGGTACTGCCACCGGAGATCTGCAGGAACGCCACCGACTGCGGATCCGGATCGGCCGGCAGCTGGCTGCGGTCGCCCTGCAGCGACTCCAGCGCGGTGAACTCCGCTGCATCGCCATCAATGACCACGTGGCGCAGCGCCGGCACCTCGGCCTGCAGCGCCCGCGCCAGCCCGCGATGATCAAAGCTGTCGTGCAGGTCGGCAGTGATGTAGGCACTGGCCTCGGCCTTGTTGGCGAAGTGCACCAGCTCGGTGATGCGATGCGCCGGCAACGCATATACCGGCACCAGACCCGCACGGAACAGTCCGCATACGGTGGTGATGAACCCGGCGGTGTTGCCCAACTGCACCAGCACCCGCTCACCGGGCTGCAGGCCGAGTGCCAGCAGGCCGGCACCGATGCGACCGGCTTCGTGCCACAGCTGCGCGTAGCTCAGGCGGACGTCACCGGCGACCACCGCGATGTCATCCGCATGGCGTTCCGCGCGCTCGCGCAGGAACGCCGGGAAGGTCTCGCCGCGCCAGTGACCGGCCTCGCGATAGCGCGCCGCCAGCGTATCGGGCCATACCTGCTTCAGTGGCAGGCGGGAGGAATCAATGGAGGTAGTCATGCGGCAGGCTCGATGGCGGGCGCGGATTCATGAACACCCAGCGCGTTCAACAGGGCAGCGAACTTCGCCGCGGTTTCGGCCACCTCGGCCTCGGGTTCCGATTCGGCGACGATGCCGGCACCGGCATACAGGCGCAGCTGCGTGCCCTGCAGGCGTGCGCAGCGGATCGCCACGTACCAGTCGCCGTCACCCTGCGCATCCAGCCAGCCCACGGCGCCGGCGTAGAAGCCGCGCGGCACCGGTTCCAGTTCGCGGATGCGCTGCAGTGCCGCCAGCCGCGGCGTACCGCAGACCGCCGGCGTGGGGTGCAGCTGTGCCAGCAGTTCGGCGGCAGACGTCTGCGGATCCTTCAGGGTGGCATGGATGCGGGTGCCCAGGTGCCACATGCTGGCGGTGGCATGCAGCATCGGCCGTGGCTGTGCATCGATGTGGCTGCAGTACGGTGCCAGGCCCTCGACGATGGCGTCCACCACATGGCGATGCTCGTCATGGTCCTTGGTCGAGGCCAGCAGCGCCTGCGCGGCACGCTCGTCCTCGGCAGCATCGGCGCTGCGGCGTGCTGAACCGGCGAGCGGATGCGACAGCAGTTCGGCACCGCGCTTGCGCAGCAGCAGTTCCGGGGTTGCCCCCACCAGCCACGCCGGCGCCTGGCCCAGCTCCACCGGCAACGGCACCGCGTAGGTCGCCACCGACGGATCCGCGCCCAGGCGTGCCAGCAGCACGTCCGGCGACAGCGCCTGGCGGGTGCGTGCCAACAGGCTGCGCGCCAGCACCACCTTGTGCAGGTTCTGCTCGGGCGCACGCAGGACCTGCACCGCCGCGGCAACCGCTGACGCATAGTCCTGTGGCACAGGCTCGGCCCGCAGGGCGCCGTCCAGCGGCGGTGCGGACTGCGGTTGCAATGCCAGCGCAGGCAACAGGCGCTCGGGCTGGTACAACGCATCGTCCGCACGCGGTTCGAACGGCACCGCGCCAACCAACAGGCCCGGACCACCGCGCTGCTGGGCAAAGAACTCCGAAACGCGCTCTGCCAGCGTCGCCAGTGCACCGACCGGCAGCGCGGCGCGGCACCCGCGTGCGTGCACGTGCTGGCCCGCATGCTGCAGCAGGAACAGCGACGCGTCGTCGGTGTTCTCCTGCGGCGCTGGCGCAGCCTCCGGCCACGCGCCCTGCATCAGGGAATCGTTCATGGGGTCTCCTTCATCCGATGCGCTGCGGCCAGCGCGCACAGCAACAGCAGCAGCGCGCCGACCAGCAGGTAAGGCAGGCTTGGCCCGCCGCGATACAACAGCGTGCCGAGCATCGGCCCGGCCACCATGCCCAGCCCCTGCGCGGCCGCCACCGTGCCGGCCGCGGCGCCCTGCTCGTGCGCCTCCACCGCATCGGCGGCCAGCGCCTGGAACGAGGGGAATACGAAACCCATGCCGAACGCGGCCAGCGCGTAGGCCGCCGGCAACTGCCAGCCCTGCTGCACGCCCGCTACCGAAGCGAAGCCGATGCCGGAAATGAGCGCGCCGAGGACGATCCAGCGGCGTGGATGTACCTCCAGCTTCATCACCAGCGCCTGCGCCAGGATCAGGCCGACGCCGACCGCCGTGAGTGCAATGCCGGCCATGCGCGCGCCCGCCGCTGCATCCAGGCCGAGGCGGTCGATCGCGAAGAAGCCGACCGTCACCTGCGCGATGGTCACCGAGATCATGGCGATGAACGCCGCCAGCTGAGGCAGGCGCAGGCGCGGGTCGAGACGGCTCATCGGCTGGCGGCGTTGCGCAGAAGCGCTCTCCACCGGCGGCGTGGCCGGCAGCCGCCACGCCAGCAATGCCAGCGCAAGCAGCGGCAACAGTGCGGCCACATACAGCGCCAGCGACAGATTCGTATAGGCCAGCCAGCCAGCGGCGGCCGGGCCAAGCACCATGCCCAGCGCGTTGGCGCTGCCCAGGCGAGCGAGGAATTTCGCACGTTGGCCGGTCGGTGCCTTGTCGGCGATCAGCGCGGCAGCGGTAGGGGGCACCGCGGCGTAGAACAGGCCGATCAGGCCACGCGCACCGACCAGCACCAGCACCGATACCAACACAGGCGGCACCGCCTGCAGGGCCACGTCGATGAACACCGCCAGCGCGATGTAGACCACGGTGTAGGCACTCATCGCCAGCATCAGCACGCGCTTGCGGCCGATGCGGTCGCTGAGCTGGCCCCACGGGCGCGCGGCCAGCATCCACAACACACCGGCGGCGGTGACCGAGAGGCCGGCATGCCACTCGGACAAACCGAGCATGCGGACCACCGGGCCGATCACGGCGACGAAGGACATCATCGCCATGGTGCCGATCAGGGCAGCCAACACCAGCGCCGGCAAGCCGGGAACGACGGGACGTGCGTGCATGAAACACCAGCCGTAACAGGAAAGGATGGCCGGGCGCGTCTGTACGCCCCCGCCCGGCATCGGTCCTGCTCAGGGTCCGATGCCATCCTTAAATGATAACGGCTCGTATTTGCATTTGATACCCATTCTCTTGAATGGGCATGCAACAGTGGGTTCAGCGCATTGCACGCAGGCCCAGCAGACCACGGCGCTTGAACCACCACTCCAGCGGCAGCGTCACCAGCGGCGGGATCGCCGCCAGCAGGGCCAGGGCACTGGCCCACCACGGCCAACGCAGGCGTACTGCCGCGAACAGCGTCACCGCCACGTAGACCAGGAACGCCACGCCGTGCAGGGGGCCGAACAGCTTGACCAGCGCAACGTTGGCCATCGGGCCGTACTTCATCCACATGCCGATGAGCAGGCCGGCCCAGGTCACGGCCTCGATGAAAGCGACCGCGGCGAACAGGCGTCCGGTCGGGTGCATGGGGGAACGTTGGGTCACGCGGAGCTCCGGCATCGGGATATCAAATGCGAATGATACGCAGATGCGAACCCCATGTAGAGTCGAGCCGTGCTCGACTGCTGGAACGTGTCCACCAAGGTGGACACCTACCGGAGCACATCCGGCAGGACCTGCTCGCCGATCTCGCGCAGCACGGCGTCCATCGCCCGCCCGTTGTCGACCAGATTGAACATCACATGCGCCATACCCTGCGCATGCACGCGCCGCAGATAGTCGCGCAGCCCGTCGCGGCCGACCTTCAAGCCCAGCGGCAATGGTTCGGCTGGCGCCTGCGGATCCGCCTGCAGGTCCAGCAGCATCGACTGCACGAACGGCTTGCCTGGCCCGCCGCGCTGCACGAGCGCCTGCTGCCACAGGCCGATGCGTCCTTCCTGCGCAACCTCCTCGCGGTGATAGGTGGCCCAGCCTTCGCTTTCACGCGCGATCCATTGCAGGCTCTGCCGCGCAGTACCCACCACCAGCATCGGAATGCGCGTTGCCGGCGCCGGCAGCACGTCGAAGCCGCCGGTCGCCTGCAGGACCTCAGCACGCTCGTCGGTGTCGGGGGACAACGCGGCACGCAGCAGCGACCAACGCTCACGGAACGCCGCCGCCCTGCCCTCCAGATCCTCACCGAACGCGGCAAATTCTTCCGGGCGGTCACCCGAACCCAGGCCCAGCACGAAGCGTCCGCCACTGATCCGGTCCAGGCTCAAGGCCGACTTCGCCACCTGCAGCGGCTGGCGCAATGGCAGCACGATGGCTGCGCTGCCGACCACGATGCGCTCGGTCGCGGCAGCCAGCATGCCCAGCCACAGGAACGGGTCATCCAGCGCACTCGCTGTTGCATCCGGGCCCTGCGGCACCATCAACGGTACATCGCGGGTCCAAAGCGCGGCGAAGCCAAGATCATCGGCCAACCGCGCGATGCGCCGCGCCTCGTCCGGGTCGGCCAGTCCATGCGCCGCAACCGGCGTCATCAGGCCCAGGCTCAGTCCTTGTTGAGGAAACAACGAAGCATGGGCGGGATTGAATTCACTCATGACGCCAGCTTAGCCTGCAGGTCTGCGGCAACGATGACGCGCTGCCCACTACAGGAAGAACACTGCATGCCAAGGATCCGCCCTGCCCACGTAGATGACCTGCCTGCGATCAGCGCGGTGTGCCTGGCCGCGTTCAACCAGGCAGTGGCACCGTCTCTCAGCGCGGCCGGCATTGCCACCTTCGGCAGTGTCGCTGCAGCCGATGCGTTTGGTGCACGCCTGCAGGGTGACAACGACATCCTGGTGGCCGAGCAGGATGCGCGCGTAATCGGCGTGGTCGAACTGAAGGAGGGCCGGCACCTGGCAATGCTGTTCGTCGATCCCGCGTGCCAGGGCCAAGGCATCGGCCATGCCTTGTTCGAAGCCGTGCTGCCGCAGGTACGCGAGCCGGTACTGACGGTGCGCGCCTCGCTCAACGCAGTGCCTACCTACCTGCGCTATGGCTTTGTGCTGGATGGCGAGGTCGGCGAGATCAACGGGCTGGTGTACCAGCAGATGGTGCGGGCAGCGCCCTGAAGGCATCCGCCCGGCAATGCCCGACGGGCGTCATGCCCTACGGCACGCCTGTCATAAGCAAACTGAATCAGCAGGCTCCCCGGCTGTTCCTACAATGGCCTGTCACCCTGCCCTTCGAGATGCTGCCGATGCGCGTCGCGCTTTCCGTGTTGCTGCTGGCTTCGGCGCTGAGCGCCTGCACCCCGGCCCCGGTATCCACCGCCAACTCCGCCGAGGCACCCGCGCCGGCGTCCGCCATCGCCTGGCGCCAGGGCGATGTGGACGATGCCTTCGCCGAAGCCGCCGACAGCGGCAAGCCGGTGCTGCTGTACTGGGGTGCGGTCTGGTGCCCGCCGTGCAACCAGCTCAAGGCGGGCCTGTTCAAGGACCCGGCCTTCATCGCGCTGACCAGCAAATTCGTTCCCGTCTACCTGGATGGCGACGAGGAAGGTGCGCAGGCCTGGGGCGAACGCTTCGGCGTGCGCGGCTATCCCACGCTGATCGTGCTGGACCCACAGCGCAACGAAATCACCCGCGTGGCTGGCGGCAATGACGCCGCCGAACTGACCCGGGCACTGACCGTCGCCGCTGGCCGCCGCAGTGCTGTTGCCGCCACCTTGGCCACCGCGCTGGCAACGCCGGGCCGGCTGGCCGCCGAAGACTGGCAGGTGCTGGCCGACTACGGCTGGGAAGTGGACGCCAACCGCCTGGCCGGCGAGCGCAGGAGCCAGGACGTGCTGCGCCAGTTGTCCAAGGCGGCACCCGACGCCGCCCTGCAGCGCCGTTTCGCCCTGCTGGCTCTGGCTACAGCCGAAAAGCCCGATGCCTCGCCCACCGAAGTGCGCGAGCTGCTGCAGGCTGTACTGGCACAACCGGCGGAAGTGCGCCGCAACCGTGAGTTGCTCGGCTATGCAGGCGTGCAGCTGGTCAAGCAGGCCAGTGCCGGCCCGGCCACCAGCAACACGCTCGGACAGCAGCTGCTGGTCGCACTGGAGCGTGCAGACGCCGAGCGCGGTGATCGCGCCGACGACGCGTTGTCGCGTGCGCTGACCGAAGTATCGCTGGCCCGCCAGCAGCAGCCCAAGGGCGAACTGCCCGCGCCGCTGGTCGAGCGGGTCAATCAGCGCGTGGCCGCTGCTGATGCCGCCGCCACCGATGCGCATGCACGCCAGGCCACGATCAGCAGCGCGGTGTACGCATTGCGCGAGGTAGGTGACGACGCGGGTGCCGAGGCGCTGTTGCTGGCCGAGCTGAAGCGCAGCGAGCAGCCGTACTACTACATGCCCGAGCTGGCCGAACTGGCCGAGCAGCGCGGCGACACCGCCGGTGCGCTGGAGTGGCTGAAGCGCGCCTACGATGGTGCGCAGGGCCCGGCCACCCGCGTGCAATGGGGCGTGCTGTACGTGGAAGGCCTGCTGAAGCTGGCGCCGGACGATGCACCACGCATCGAGCAGGCGACCGCGTCGCTGATCGCCGAACTGGAGGCGCAGCCGTCGGGCTACCACCAGCGCACTCGCCAGCGCTTCGAGCGACTTGCCGGGCAGTTGAAGGCGTGGAGCGGAAAGCACCAGGGTGCGGAGACGCTGGCACGGCTGCAGCAGCGGATGCAGCAAGCGTGCGGTGACCAGGTGGATGGCGCCTGCAAGGACTGGTTGAGCTGAGTTGATGAAAGCGCTGGCGGCGGGTTCGCCTGCCGGCGCTTTTGTTGATCCGTGTGGGAGGGGGCGGGGGCCGCGC
>NZ_JAOECR010000084.1:0-12474 GCF_029836955.1 Stenotrophomonas sp. GD04054
ATCTCTTGACCTCAACCAATGTTGAGGTGCGATAACAGTCTCCCCACGGTCAGCCCCCTTGGCCTTCCCCACGGAGATTGCTTCGATGTCGTACTCGCTTCCCCCGCTCCCCTATGCCTATGACGCCCTCGAGCCGCATTTCGATGCGCGCACGATGGAAATCCATCACAGCAAGCACCACCAGACCTACGTCAACAACCTCAATGCCGCCATCGAGCAGGCCGGCATCGCCGAGCAGCCGGTCGAGGCGCTGATCGCCAACCTCGATGCAGTGCCCGAGGCGCAGCGTGGCGCAGTCCGCAACAACGGCGGTGGCCACGCCAACCACAGCCTGTTCTGGACCGTGCTCAGCGCCAATGGCGGCACGCCCGATGATGAGCTGGCCGCCGCCATCGACCGCGATCTGGGTGGCTTCGATGCCTTCAAGGAGGCCTTCACCAAGGCCGCGCAGACCCGCTTCGGCAGTGGCTGGGCCTGGCTGACCAGCGATCGCGACGGCCGCCTGAAGGTTGAAAGCAGCGCCAACCAGGACAGCCCGCTGATGGGTGCAACGGTCGGCCTGTCCGGCAATACCCCGATCCTCGCACTGGACGTCTGGGAACACGCCTACTACCTGCACTACCAGAACCGCCGCCCGGACTACATCGGTGCGTTCTTCAACATCATCAACTGGGCCGAGGTCGGCCGGCGCTACCGCCAGGCCCGGGCCTCATGAGCGGCGAGACACTGCCGTACGCCGGGCCGTGGGCGGGGGTCTTCCCCGCCCCGGCCCCGGTGCCGTCGGTCGAGATGCCGCCGCGTGCCCTGCGGCGGCTGCTCGGCCACTTTCCTACCGGCGTGGCCATCGTCTGCGCGCGCGATGCGCAGGGCAAGCCGGTCGGCCTGACCATCAACTCATTCGTGCCGGTGTCATTGCAGCCGCCACTGGTGCTGTGGAACCTGGCGTTGCACGCGCAGAGCCTGTCCACCTTCCAGCGCGCCACCCGCTTTGCGATCAGCGTGCTGGCGGCCGACCAGGAAGCACTGGCCCGGCGCTTTGCCGATCCGCAGGTACGCAACCGCTTCGACGGCCTCGCATTGCTGGATGACGACGAGGACGCCCCGCCACGCATCGCGGGCGCGGTAGCGCATCTCACCTGCACCCGCCATGCGCAGTGGCCGGTGGGCGATCACCTGCTGCTGGCCGGCCGCATCATCGAAGTGCACGAGAACGGCGGCGCGCCACTGCTGTTCCATCGCGGCCGCTTCCAGCCGGGACCGGCCGAGCTGCTGGTGGAGGTGCGCTGATGAACATCGAGGCTCTGGAATGCATGCTCGCCAGCGGCAAGGACGGCGCGCTGCTGCGCTTCGGCCTGGGCAAGGGCTGGCTGGATGCCGGCAACCCGGTGCGCGCGGCAACCCATCTGGGCCGTTGCGTGGTCCTTGATCCGCAGTATTCGGCGGCGTGGAAGCTGCTGGGCAAGGCCTGGCTGGCCAGTGGCCAGCCGCAGGCGGCGCGCGAAGCGTGGCAACGCGGGCTGAGCGTGGCCGGCAGCAAGGGCGACCAGCAGGCACGCAAGGAAATGCAGGTATTCCTGCGTCGCCTGGACCGCGAACAGGCGGCCCTGGCGAAGGCGGGCTGAGTCGATCAGCCCGCGTTGGCCGATGCCGGTGCGGACATGATGTCCGACATCGGCAGGCGGCGCGGCTTGCTCGGGAACGCGTGGCGCAGGATGCGCCAGACCACCTGGCCGAACTGGCGCGGCAGCGAGCCGTTGTTGTAGTGCTGGCCGTAACGGCGGCAGATGTCCTTCACTTCCTTGGCGATGGCCGCATAGCGGTTGGCCGGCAGGTCCGGGTAGAAGTGGTGCTCGATCTGGTGGCTGAGGTTGCCCGACAGCACGTTGATCAGGAAACCGCCACTGATGTTCGACGAACCGCGCAGCTGGCGCAGGTACCAATGGCCGCGCGACTCATTGCGCAGGCACTCCTTCGGGAAGGTTTCCGATTCGGCGGTGAAGTGTCCGCAGAAGATGATCACATAGGTCCAGATGTTGCGCAGGCCGTTGGCCACCAGATTGCCCAGCATCACGGTGAGGAAGAACGGGCCGGCCAGCAGTGGGAAGAACACGTAGTCCTTCAGAACCTGGCGCAGCATCTTGCGCGCCACCGGGCGGGTCTGCATCCACATCGCACGGCCACTGATGCGGCCCTTCAGCCAACGGCCCAGGCGCAGGTCCTGCGCGGCCACGCCCCACTGGAACAGCAGCGCGAAGATCGGCGCGATGATCGGCTGCAGCAGGTAGAACGGCTTCCAGCGCTGTTCCGGGAAGATGCGCAGCAGGCCGTAGCCGATGTCATCGTCCATGCCACGCACGTTGGTGTAGGTGTGGTGGCGGAAATTGTGGGTCTTGCGCCAGTTGTCGGCGGTGGCAACGATGTCCCACTCGTAGGTGTTGCCGTTGAGCTTGGGGTCGCCGGTCCAGTCGAACTGGCCGTGCATGACGTTGTGGCCCAGCTCCATGTTCTCCAGGATCTTCGACAGCGCCAGCAGCAGCGTGCCGGTGATCGCGGCCGGCCACAGCAGCGGCATCCAGAACAGTGGCGAGAACGCCGCCAGGAACAGCAGGCCACGGCCACCCACGCCGAACCAGCGCACGGCGGCGGCCACGCGGCGGATGTAGCGGGTATCGGAGGCGCCGAGGCTGCCGATCACACGGTCGCGGATCGCGTCGAGTTCCTCACCGAAGGCATGCATCTCGGCAGTACTCAGGGCACGGTCGGTAGCGCGGGTCATGGCAGGCGTCCTCAGAGATCCAGGGTCAGGTCGGTGGTCGGTGCGCTCACGCAGATCCGCACCGGCTGTGCCGATTCGGACTGCAGGTCGCCGGTGCGCAGGTGGCGGGTGGCGCCACTGACGCGGTCACAGCTGCAGCTGTTGCAGATACCCATGCGGCAGCCGTGTTTGGGCTTGATGCCGTGGGCTTCGAGGCTCTCCAGCAGCGAGCGGCCCCGCGGCACGCTCAGCTGGCGGCCACTGCGCGCAAGCGTCAGCGACACCTCACCTTCGCTGCTGGCATCGCGCAGCGGCGCCGGCGGTGTGAACGCTTCGGCCTGGAAGCCGGCCACCTGGTGCGCCAGACGCTCGCGCGCAGCGGCAACGAAGCCGTCCGGGCCGCAGGCCAGCACATGGCGCTGCGCCAGAGGCGTGTCATCGCCGGCCACCAGCAGGTCGTGGCGATCGATACGCGCAGCCGGCACCTCACCCTCGCGGGTGGTCAGCAGGTGCACGCGCAGGTTCGGATGCGCTGCGGCCAGCGCCTGCAGTTCATCACGGAACTGCAGATGGGCAGCGGTGCGCTCCCAGTAGAACAGGTCCACCGGCGCCGCCAGCGGACGCTGGCAGGTGTCGCGCAGCAGGCTGCGCATCGGCGTGATGCCACTGCCGGCCGCCAGCAGCAGCACTGGCGCCGCGGCCGGCATATGGAATTCGCCGAAGGCGGCATCGAGGCGGAACAGTTCGCCCGGCTGCGCATGATTGACCAGATGCTGGCTGACCCGGCCGCCATCGACCGCCTTGACGGTGATCGCCAGCTCGCGCCGACCCAGTGTGGTGGGGCTGTAGCTGCGCTGCCACAGGCGCCCTTCAATCTCGACGCCGAGGGTGACGTGCTGGCCAGCGCGCATGCCGGCCCAGTGCCGGTTGGTGCGCAGGACCAGGGTCGCCGCGCCCTCGCCGGCCGGCTCGCGCCGGACCAGGCGGGCCACCGGCTCGCGCAGGGTCCACAGGGGATTGAGCTGGCCCGCCCAGAAATCGAACAGCGACGGCGAGACCCAGCGGTATGGAGAGAACAGGGACGGACGGACGACAGCGCTCATGGGCGCACTATACGGGCGCACATACACCTGTGTATACATGTGTATATTGAACCGGATTGGGTATGATTCAGCCTCGCCCCACCGGAACCCCCATGGCCGCCGCCACCGCTTTGTCGACGCCCGAAGATGCCAACAGCCCGGCCCGCCGTACGGTGAGCCGCGAGGATCTGCTGGCAGCCGCCCTGAAACTGATCGGGCCGCACCGCAGCCTGTCCACGCTCAGCCTGCGCGAAGTGGCGCGTGAGGCCGGCATCGCGCCGAACAGCTTCTACCGGCAGTTCCGCGACATGGACGAACTGGCCGTGGCGCTCATCGATGCGGCCGGCCGCTCGCTGCGCACCATCATCGGCGAGGCCCGGCAGCGCGCCACCTCCACCGCCACCAGCGTGGTGCGGGTCTCGGTGGAGACCTTCATGGAGCAGCTGCGCGCCGACGACAAGCTGCTGCACGTGCTGCTGCGCGAGGGCGCGGTCGGCTCGGACGACTTCAAGCATGCGGTCGAACGCGAGCTGCACTATTTCGAGGAAGAGCTGCAGCACGACCTGGTGCGGCTGGCCGCACTGGATGGCGCCGTACTGCATGCCCCGGAACTGGTGGCCAAGGCCATCACCCGGCTGGTGTTCGCGATGGGTGCCACCGCCATGGACCTGCCACCGGAGAAGGATCCGGAGCTGGTTGAACAGATCTCCACGATGATCCGCATGATCATCGTGGGCGCCCGTACCCCCGCCGCGTTCCGCCGCGGCTGATCGAGGCCCCTGGGTCGGGCCCCTTTCCAGAGGAAAGGGCTCTGACCCGCCTCAGCTCCATGAAGCCCGCCACGCAGCGCCACGGCGCCGATGAACTGTGGCCGCTGTCACGGATTTAGATTGCAGATGCGCAGCTTGAGCATCCTGCACGCGCCATTCACTGCGCTCTCACGCACGCTGAATTATTCAGACCACGCGCTCCATTCAGTTTGGTGAGTTATTGAACGGGGTTTGAATCCGGCAAGTGCCGCTGCAGTCGTTTCAGATTAATTGCATGGCCCAGGCAAGACCCGATCCGCACAGTGCCGCCTCCGGTCCTGCGGACGCGGGTCCACCCCAATGAGCTTCAAGGAGAAACACCCATGCGCATGATGCAGTTCACGTCGAAGTTTCCTTCCACGCTTGTCCGATCACGGCTGGCACTTGCACTCGCCGGGCTGATTCTCGTGCCCTCCATGGAGGCCGCGGCCGTTGATCTGACCAACGGCGCGTCCGCTACGGTCGTTCCGGGCCATGTATGGGTCGGGCAGAACTTCACGCTCCGTGGCAATTCGCAGCTGACCGTCGACGGCACTCGAGTCGGCTCAGTAAATTCGCAGGATTCGACACTCACCCTCAGCAACGCATCCACCGGCCAGGTCACGTTGACGGATTCCGTCGGCGACATCCGAGGCAGCACGCTGGTCGGCCTGAACACCAGTGCACTACTGTCCAACCCGGCATCGGCGCGCACAGTCATCGCCATTTCAAACAGCCGCGTCGAAAGTCCTTTCACGGCTTCGCGCATTTCGGGCGGCGGAACCATCCGTGCCTCATCGACGGCCTTTGCTGGCAATGTGCACGGCGTCGAGATGCTGGCGGGCATTCTGGAGCTGCGCAGCGGTTCTTCTGTTGTCGGCGCGCAGGATGGCATCTACAGCCGACTCAACGCCGGCGGCCAACCCACCATGGGCCCGGATGGGTGGTACGTACTTGTCGATGGCTCCTCCGTGGAAGGAACCGCTGGCGCAGCGCTCAGCGCCCAAGCCGGAGGCTCAGCTCCGCAGGTCAACCGCTTCATCGTGCAGAACGGCGCCACGCTGAAGGGTGGCAACGGCAACCTCCTGCAGGCCAATGCAGGTGCCCGGTTCGACTTTAGCGGCCGAACTTCCACGCTGGCCGGTAACTTCACCATCGCCGATACCGCCACCGGCACGCTGCGCTTCCTTGACGGCCTCGACCTCACCGGCCGCATCCTCGGCCCGGCCGACGTCATCGTCGACCAGGGCGGCCGCTGGACGCTGTCCGGCGACAGCAACACCGGCAACCTTACCCTGGGTGCAGGCAGCAATATCTTCCTCGGTGCCGCGGGTACGGCGGCCTATCCGCAGCTGACCGTCAACGGCAACTACACCGGCAATGGCGGCACCCTGCACTTCAACACGGTACTGGCCGGCGACGACGCGGCAAGCTCGCGCGTGCATGTCACCGGCAATACCAGCGGCACCACCCAGGTCACCGTCAACAACATTGCCGGCGCTGGCGCACAAACCGTCAATGGCATTCCGTTGATGCAGGTGGACGGTGCCAGCAATGGTCACCTCGCGCTGCAGGGCCGTGCCATCGGCGGCATGTACGAGTATTTCCTGCGCAAGGGCACTCCGGGCGCGACTAACGGCAACTGGTACCTGACCTCGGCCTACACCGGCAATCCGTGCGACATCAATCCGGCGCTGCCGGAGTGCCAGAGCACTGGTCCGGTGGATCCGGTCGATCCTGTTGACCCGATCGATCCGGTCGATCCGGTGGATCCGGTCAATCCCGTCGATCCGGTCCCCGTGCTGCGTCCGGAGCCGGGCGCGTACCTGGCCAACCAGGCCGCGGCCGTGCAGATGTTCCAGCTGCGCCGCCACGACCGCGGCGAGCCCGGCTTCGACCGCGCCCGCATCGGCACCTGGGTGCGCGCCGGGCGTGACCAGCTGCAGGCGAACGTGGCCGGCCAGGTTGACGCCCGTACCCACATCAACACCCTGCAGCTGGGCAGCGATGTCTGGCGCTGGGGCGATGGCCGTGGCCAGGTCGGCGTGATGCTCGGCACCGGCGAGGCAACCACGCAGGCGGTGTCGACGCTGAGCGGCTATGGCACGCGCGGCAAGGTCAAGGGCAAGTCGGCCGGTGTCTACCTGGGCTGGGTGCAGGATGCACAGAGCAGTGCCGGCCTGTATGTGGACGGCTGGCTGCAGGCGGCACGCTTCGACAACGAGGTGCAGGGCGAAGGCATCGCCCGCGAGACCTACGATTCCAGGACCCGCAGTGCGTCGCTGGAAGCCGGATATGCCTGGGCCATCCGCAGCAGTGAGGCCAGCACGCTGTACCTGCAGCCGCAGGCGCAGCTGACCTGGACCGACTACGACGGTGACAGCCTGGTCGAAAACAATGGCACTACGGTCGAGGATGGTCGCGGCGGCGGCCTCAACAGCCGCCTCGGCGTACGCCTGTTTGGCCAGGGCACGCTGCAGGGCAACCGCGTGCAGCCCTTCCTTGCGGCGAACTGGCTGCGTGGCGAGCGCGATGAGGCCATGCGCTTCAACAGTGAGTCGTTGAGCGCGAAGACGCCGGAGAACCGCTACGAAGTGCAGGCTGGTGCCCAGCTGCAGCTGGGCCAGCGCTGGAGCGCATGGGGTGACCTGCGTGTGCAGCGTGGCGACAGCGGCTATCGCAACCACGGTGCCCAGGTCGGCCTGCGCGCCGCCTGGTAAGCCCCTCGCCGCCCCGGGGCCAGACCGGGGCGGCGTTCCTCGATTTCGATCGCACCCTGCCGGGCATGACATCCGGCAGGGTTCTGGCGTTGATTTGTAATGTTATAACACTGTCGTCCTCGATGTTCTGATCCTGCTTCCGGCTTCGTGATTGCACGGACTTATTTATATAGCCGTTGCTATATCTATGACCCTCTGCTTTCATATGCGTCAGCCAGGTCGCCCTCGCCGCCTTTCCTCTCCCAAGGACGACGCCTTCATGCCCGTTTCCAGACCCTTTTCCCGCCGGCTGCCTCTGGCTGCCGCCATCGCCCTGACCCTGCCGTTGCCCGTGTTGGCAGCCACACCAAAGCCGACCGAGCTGGACCGTGTGCAGGTCAAGGTCAGCACTGCCACCCGCAGCGAACGACTGCTGTCCGATGTCCCGATCCGCACCGAAGTGCTGCGCAAGGAAGACATCGCGCTGCGCGCGGCCACTGACTTCTCGCGTGCCGCAGAGCTGATCAACGGCCTGCGCGTGGAAAGCAACTGCCAGAACTGCAACACCAGCGAGGTACAGCTGCTGGGCCTGCCCGGCGCCTACAACCAGCTGTTGTTCGATGGCATCCCGCTACTGTCCACGCTGGGCAGCGTGTACGGCCTGGAACAGATTCCGGCTGGGTTCGTCGACCGCATCGAAGTGGTCAAGGGTGGCGGTTCGGCGCTGTACGGCCCGGGCGCGGTGGCCGGTGTGATCAACCTGATCCCGCCACTGCCGGCGCGCAGCGGTGGCCATGTGCAGGCCGGCGTGGATGTGCTGAAAGGCACGCCGCAGAAGAATGCCGATGTGCGCCTCGACCTGGTGGCCAAGGACGCCGATGCAGGGCTGTCGGTGATTGCCCAGCGCAACTGGAACAGCGGCATCGACTACAACGGTGACGGCTACACCGAGATCACCCGCAAGAACCTCAAGGTCGGCGGGCTGCAGGCCTGGTATGCGCCCACGCCGGGCATGCGGCTGCGCCTGGACCTGCAGGTGACCGATGAAACCCGCCGCGGCGGCAACCGCCTGGACCAGCCCGAATACCTGGCCAACATCGCCGAATCGCTGGATACGAAGTACCGCCGAGGCAGCGTGTCGTGGGATCAGGAGATCAATGCCGACGTCGATTTCCGCCTGGCCTATGCCTTCGCCGACATCGACCGTGACAGCTTCTATGGCGGCCTGGGCGACGTGGTCACCGATCCGTCTGCGCCCGGCTATGACCCGTCGCAGCTGGACCCGAACGTGGCCGGCAGCGCGGCCTCGCGGTCGTGGCGCCAGTACGGCCGCACCCACAACCCGCTGCACTACATCGACAGCCAGTTGAACTGGCGCTTGGGCGCGCATGCGCTGGCCTTCGGTGTGCAGTACAAGCACGAGGCGCTGCGCGACGACAACCGCACCGGTGACGGCCAGCGGCTGGCAGTGCTGGAGGACGCTACCTTCCACAACCTGGGCGCCTTCATCCAGGACGAGTGGAGCCTGCGCGACAACGTCGACCTGGTGCTGGGTGCGCGCGTGGACAAGAGCTCGGAGCTGGACAGCGCGGTGTTCTCGCCACGCATCGCGTTGGCCTGGCAGGCCACGCCCAACCTGAAGTGGCGCGCCGGCATTGCCACCGGCTTCCGTGCCCCAGAGATCTTCGTTGAGGATGTGCATGTCGATACGCTGGGTGGCGAACAGGTGCGCGTGCGCAACACCGACGGCCTGAAGGAAGAGCGCGCGTTGACCACCCTGTTCGGCTTCGACTGGCGCTCGGACCCGGCCAATCCGGTGTGGAGCTGGGATGCCACCGCCTCGTATGCGCGCATCCGCGACACCTTCGCACTGGGCGAGATCCAGCGCGGCGATGACGGACAGCTCAGTCAGCTGCGCTACAACGCGTCCGGTTCCAACGTGCTGGGCGCGGAAACCAACCTCGGCTGGCAGCCGTCGCCGCAGTGGCGCCTGACCGCGGGTGCCTCGTGGTACCGCTCGCGTTTCCGCGAACCGCAGCGCATCTTCGACGACACCGGCGACGGCGGCGACACCGTGATCGAAAGCCGGGACTACCTGAAGACCCCACGCTGGACCGGCCTGGCCCAGCTCAGCTGGATGCCGGCCGAGCCGTGGGAGACCTTCGTCGCGCTGCGCCACACCGGGCCGATGTCGGTGCTGAACAACCGGCTGGGCGAACTGCACCGCACGCGTTCATTCCTGGTGACCGATCTGGGTGCGCGCTGGCACCGTCACCTGGGCGCGCAGGCGCAGCAGGAAGTGTCGGTGGCCGCAGGCGTCAAGAACGTGTTCGACCAGCGCCAGAAGGATCTGGAAGTGGGCGCGCTGCGGGACAGCGACTATGTCTATGGGCCGCGCTTCGCGCGCTCGTGGTACGTCAACCTGCGCTATGCGTTCTGATCCACTACGAGCGTTGTTGCTGGCCTGTGCCGTCCTGCTGGCCGCACCGGCGATGGCTGCGGACCTGCACGCGCAGGTCTCGGCCTCGCTGATGCGGCCGGAACAGCGCTCGCTGCGGCCGATGCAATGGTCATCGCCACCGAAGCTGGTGGCGTTGTACTTCGGCGCCGACTGGTGCGCGCCCTGCCATGCCTTCGTACCCACACTGCGCAGCGTGCGTGACGCATTGCGCGAGGCCGGCGCCGATACCGAAGTGGTGTACGTCAGCCTGGATGAGAGCGAGGCCGCGCTGCGCCGCTACATGCACGCGCAGGAGATGCCGTGGCCGGTGCTGGACCCGCGCCGCGCCGCGCTCATGCCGGCACTGCAGGCATTGGCCGGGCTGGCACCGCCGAATCTGGTGCTGATCGATGCAGACGGGAATGTACTTGCCAATGGCTGGCACGGGCGCCGCTATGAAGGCCTGCAGCCTGTGTTGAAGGAATGGACGAAACGGGCGTGCGCGCAGCAGCAGGCCCATTGTCCGCCCGATCTGTAGAGTCGAGCCACGCTCGACTCATTCCATCACCGCGCGAACAGCCGCCGGGCATGGCCCGGCGCTACCGTTACGGCGCCTCGCCCTCGGCCTTGCGCACAAACGCTTCGAACAACGCCAGCGTCTGCTCGCTTACATGGTGCTCGATACCCTCGGCATCGCGCCGCGCGGTATCCGCGTCCACGCCCAGCGCCAGCAGGAAACGCTCCACGGTCTGATGCCGCTGGCGGCTGGCATGCGCCAGCGCCTCGCCTTCCGGGGTCAGGAACACGCCGCGGTACGGCCGCTGTACCACCCAGCCATCCCGGGCCAGTCGCCGCAGCATCTTCGCCACGGTGGGCTGGGCTACGCCCAGGCGGGTGGCGATGTCGACCTGGCGGGCCTCGCCGCCGTCGGCCAGCAGATCCGAAATCAGTTCGACATAGTCCTCCACCAGCTCCATCCGGTGCGCCTCGCGCACTTGCCGGAAGCTCTCGACCTGGCGCTCGGCCTCGATCAAGGGGGTGCTTTTCAGCGATGTCGAATCGTCGGTCTTGCCCACGCCTGCGCCTGTCCTTCCGGTTGTTCCGGTGTTGAACCTGAATTCTGGACCAGTAACGCGATAAAGACGATTGTTTCACATTGCTAATGACTATAGCAGGAGCTATATTCGGAGCCATGAACACCCTGGCATCCCGCGACCCCTCGGCCTCCACCCCGGCCAGCCTGGGTGCGCTCAACGCCTCGGTGGCGGTGCCCGACAAGGGCCACTGGTGGTTCCGCCTGCTGGCATTCCTCGGCCCGGGCTACATGATTTCGGTCGGCTACATGGACCCGGGCAACTGGGCCACCGACCTCGCCGGTGGTTCGCGCTTCGGTTACCTGCTGCTGTCGGTCATCCTCATCTCCAACCTGATGGCGGTGATCCTGCAGGCGCTGTCGGCGCGGCTCGGCATCGCTACCGGCATGGACCTGGCCCAGGCCTGCCGTGCCCGCTACCCGAAGCCGGTGAACCTGGCGTTATGGGCGCTGTGCGAGGCGGCGATCATCGCCTGCGACCTGGCCGAGGTGATCGGCACCGCGATCGCGCTGAAGCTGCTGTTCGACCTGCCGTTGCTGTGGGGCGCGGTGATCACTGCCCTGGACACGGTGCTGGTGCTGCTGCTGATGAACCGCGGTTTCCGTGCGCTGGAAGCCTTCGTGATCGCATTGCTGATGGTGATCTTCGGCTGCTTCATGGTGCAGATCGCGCTGGCCGCACCGCCGGTGATGGAAGTGCTGGGCGGGTTCATTCCGCGCGCGCAGGTGGTAACTGATCCGCACGCGCTGTACATCGCCATCGGCATCATTGGTGCCACGGTGATGCCGCACAATCTCTATCTGCACTCGTCCATCGTGCAGACCCGTGCCTATCCGCGCACCGATGAAGGCCGACGCAGCGCGCTGCGCTGGGCAGTGACCGACAGCACCCTTGCACTGACCCTGGCACTGTTCATCAACGCCAGCATCCTGATCCTGGCGGCGGCGGTGTTCCATGCCAATGGCCGATTTGATGTGGAAGACATCGAGCAGGCGCACCAGCTGCTGGCGCCGATGCTGGGCGTGGGCGCCGCTGCGACGCTGTTTGCAATTGCGCTGCTGGCCTCGGGCCTGAACTCGACGGTGACCGCCACGCTGGCCGGGCAGATCGTGATGGAAGGCTTCCTGCACCTGCGTCTGCCGCCGTGGCTGCGGCGGCTGATCACGCGGGCGCTGGCGATCATTCCGGTGGTGGTGGTGATCATGCTGTTCGGCGACCAGGGCGCGGTAAAGCTGCTGGTGCTGAGCCAGGTGGTGCTGTCGATGCAGTTGCCGTTCGCGATCATCCCGCTGGTGCGGATCGTGACCGACAAAGTGACGATGGGCGCGCTGGTGGCCCCGCGCTGGCTGGGCCGCATCGCCTGGGTGATCGCACTGGTGATCGTGGCGTTGAACGTGAAGCTGCTGGTGGATACCTTCAGCGGCCAGTAGATCCACGCCATGCGTGGATGCCTTTGTAGAGTCGAGCCATGCTCGACTCATCGCACACCGCGCGCAAAGCAGTCGAGCATGGCTCGACTCTACAGAAAGCAAATCCCGCCAGCAGATCCACGCCATGCGTGGATGCCCTTATAGAGTCGAGCCATGCTCGACTCATTCCATCACCGCGCGAACAGC
>NZ_JAOECR010000085.1:0-12331 GCF_029836955.1 Stenotrophomonas sp. GD04054
CCACGAGGGGCTCAGCCGTTGGCCGAATCCAGTAAAATCGCCCGCATGAACGCCCCCACCTTCCCCTACGACACCGCGCGCCTGAGCGAACTGGCCCAGCTGCTGATCGACAACGTCCGCGAACTGGCCCACGCCGGCTGGACCCCGGCCACCAGCAGCAACTTCTCCCACCGCCTGGACGACCGCCACGCCGCGATCACCGTCTCCGGCAAGGACAAGGGCCGCCTGATCGAGGACGACATCATGGTGGTGGACTTCGACGGCCTGGCCGTCGGCCGCCCGCTGCGCCCGTCCGCCGAGACCCTGCTGCACACCCAGCTGTATCGCCGCTTCCCGGAAATCGGCTGCGTGCTGCACACCCACTCGCCGGTGCAGACCGTCGCCTCGCGCCTGTACGCGCCGCAGGGCCACATCCGCCTGGAAGGCTACGAGCTGCTGAAGGCCTTCGCCGGCAACAGCACCCACGAGATGGCCATCGACGTGCCGGTGTTCGCCAACACCCAGGACATGAACGTGCTTTCGAAGCAGGTCGATGACCTGCTCGACCGTCAGTACCTGTGGGGCTACCTGATCGACGGCCACGGCCTGTATGCCTGGGGCCGCGACATGGCCGAGGCACGCCGCCACCTGGAAGCGTTCGAGTTCCTGTTCCACTGCGAGCTGGAACTGCGCAAGCTGCGCGGCTGAACCCGCACGCAGGTGTAGATGCCGATCCGGAATCTGCGCCCTGCCCCCACCCTGCTACCCTGTCTTCCCCCCGAGACGTTCAAGCTGCCGCCATGAGCCGACTGCGCATCTACGACGACACCCGCCCCGAATCGCCGCTGCTGGATACCCAGGACGGCGCGGTCATCGCTGCCGAACTGCAGAAGATCGGCGTCACCTTCGAACGCTGGCAGGCTGCTGCGCCGGTCGCTCCAGGCGCCAGCCAGGATGAGGTGTTCGCCGCCTACCGTGCCGACATCGACCGCCTGGTTGCCGAGCGCGGCTTCAAGAGCGTGGACGTGGCCTCGATCGCCCCGGACAACCCGAACCGCGCCGAGCTGCGCAGGAAGTTCCTCGACGAACACTTCCACAAGGAAGACGAGGTGCGCTTCTTCGTGGCAGGCTCCGGCCTGTTCACCCTGCACGTGGGTGACAAGGTCTATGAGATCGAGTGCGTGAAGGACGACCTGATCGCCGTGCCCGATGGCACCACCCACTGGTTCGACATGGGCGACGAGCCCAGCTTCGTGGCGATCCGCTTCTTCACCGAGCCGGATGGCTGGGTCGGTCACTTCACCGGCACCGACATCGCGCAGAAATTCCCCCGTTACGTACCCACCCAGGCGTCCTGATCCATGCAGCCCCGCGTCATCCTGACCGACATCGAAGGCACCACCAGCAGCATCTCGTTCGTCAAGAACGTGCTGTTCCCCTATGCCCGCAAGGCGCTGCCCGCGTTCGTCGCCGAGCACGGCCAGCAGCCGGAAGTCCGCCGCTGGCTGGATGCGGTGGCCACCGAGATCGGCGGCGCCTGCCAGGACAGCCTGGTGGCCGAGACGCTGCAGGGCTGGATCGACCAGGACCGCAAGCACACTGCACTGAAGGCGCTGCAGGGCCTGATCTGGGACGAAGGCTACCGCCGCGGCGACTACACCGCGCACTTCTACCCGGAAGTGGCGCCGGTGCTGAAGGGCTGGCACGCCTCCGGCCTGCCGCTGTACGTGTACTCCTCCGGCTCGGTGCCGGCGCAGAAGCTGTTCTTCGGCTTCAGCGACGCCGGTGACCTCAGCCCGCTGGTGTCGGGCTGGTTCGACACCGAGATCGGCGGCAAGCGCGAGGCCGACAGCTACCGCCGCATCGTGCAGGCCATTGGCGTGCCGGCCGGCGAGATCCTGTTCCTGTCGGATGTGGTGGAAGAACTGGATGCCGCCCGCGAAGCCGGCCTGCAGACCCGCCTGATTGATCGCCTGGATGACTACCCGCTGCCGCGCACCGGCCAGGCCGCCAACGGCCACGAGCGGGTCGAGAATTTCCAGCAGATCCAGCTGTAAGCAAGAAAAAGGGGACGGAGGGGATTAAGTCGTTTGTGGCACACATGGGCCACAAACGACTTAATCCCCTCCGTCCCCTTTTTTGCTCAACGGTCGTTGAGGGTTTTTACCTTCAGCGCTTCGCGAAGCGTCGTCAGATCCACCGGGCCACGCACTGCGATGTCGCGGGTTTCGCCCGGCAGCAGATCCAGCAGGTTGTCTTCGACCTGCACATCCAGCGCGCCGAAATCGATCCACGTCGCGCGCACATACGCCGCGCTTTCCAGCCGCAGGCGATAGTGGTCGCCCTCGATGCTCAAGGCAGCCTTCAGCTTCTGTCGGGGCAATACCTGGTCCTTCGCCTCGACGAAACCAACCACCTGGCGGGCACTCACCGCCCCGTTCTGCAGCAGTTCGAACACGGCCACGGTGCGCTTCGGGTCGGCACCGGCCAGCAATTCGGCGTCGCGGAAATCACCGATCGAGGTGACACCGGCGGCAGCCAGCGACACCGCTTCCTCGCGGCGGCGAAGCACCTTGCCGTCTACATCCATCACCCGCAACCGCCAGCGTGCATCCAGCGCGGCACCGTCGTTGATCAGGCGCACCCGCGTACTGCCCTCGTCGCGCAACGCGGCCACTGTCACTGGCGCGAAAAAACGCCGCGCGGCGAAGTGCAGCGCCTTCCAGCGACCGAAGTAGTCCACGCTGGACCATGAAGCACCCGGCCAGACGTCGTTGAGCTGCCAATACAACGAGCCCATCGTGTACGGCCGCGAGGCGCGATGATGCAGCGCCGCCAGCGCGATGCCATCGGCCTGCATCACCTGGCTGAGGTAGACGAAGTCCTCGAAGTCCTTCGGTGTGCCGTAGCCCAGTTCGATGTAGTGCAGCAGGCGGCTGTTGCCCTCGCCCGCCATGAACTTCTGGTGCGCGCGGATCACCGGGCTGTCGATGCGCTGCTCGGCGCGGGTGGCGATCTGGTCCACCGTCGCCACCGACGGCCACGCCTGCAGCCCGTACTCGGACATGAAGCGCGGGGTCTCACGCAGGTAGGCCTGCACCGGCAGCGCTGGATTGCCCCAGACCTGCCAGTAGTGCTTGTCGCCGCGGGTGGAATCGTTGGCCTTCTCATCCAGATCATTGCTGGGCGAGCTGGACCAGTACGGCACGCCCAGCCCCTCCTCACCCACCACCTGGCG
This sequence comes from Stenotrophomonas sp. GD04054, assembly GCF_029836955.1. Taxonomy (NCBI): domain Bacteria; kingdom Pseudomonadati; phylum Pseudomonadota; class Gammaproteobacteria; order Lysobacterales; family Lysobacteraceae; genus Stenotrophomonas; species Stenotrophomonas sp. GD04054. The sequence goes on from NZ_JAOECR010000085.1 coordinate 3,218, forward strand.
CAGGTCGTTGCCGAACAGGTCGACATAGCCCTGCCAGACCTTCGCCGCAAATGCCGGGTCGGCCGCCTTCAGGTCGCGGCCGTGGCCCCAGTCCTTCCAGGCGGTTTCTTCCTCGTTGTTGCCACACCACAGCACGATGCTGGGGTGATGGCGCAGCCGGCGCACGTTGTCGCGCGCCTCGGCCACCACGCTTGCCCGGAAGGCCGGATCGTAGCCCGGCTGCATGCCGCCGCCGAACATGAAGTCCTGCCAGACCAGCAGGCCCAGCTCATCAGCGATGTCAAAGAACGCATCGTCCTCGTAGTAGCCGCCGCCCCAGTTGCGCAGCATGTTCATGTTGGCATCGCGCGCGGCGGTCAGCACCTGGCGCAGGCGTGCGGCATCGACGCGTGCGGGGAAGGCATCGAACGGAATGACGTTGGCGCCCTTGGCAAAGATCTCCACACCATTGATGACGAAGGCGAAGCCCTGCCCTCCCTTGCCGTCTTCCTCGCGGCGCAGTTCGACCGTGCGCAGGCCGATGCGCTGCTCGCGCGCCAGCGTTGCATCGCCGCCACCATCCAGGCCAGCCTTCACGGTATAGCGATCCTGCGCACCATGGCCCACCGGCCACCAGCGCCGCGGCGTGGCCAGCTCAACCGGCAGCTCAACCGTATTCTGGCCTGGCTTCAGCAACACCGTGCGTTGCACCTGTGCCACGTTGCGGCCCTCCGGATCCTGCACATCCACAGTGACCATCGCAGAACCGGCAGCGCTGCCCTGCTCCACCTGCAGCAACACCGCCAGCTTCGCCTGCTCCGCGCTCAATGCATCGGTACGCACGGCAAGATCGGTCAGGCGGTGCGCGTCCCAGGCCTGCAGGTCGACCCCGCGCCAGACCCCGGCGGTGACATAACGCGGGCCCCAGTCCCAGCCGAAGTGGTAGGCCGGCTTGCGCGCGAAGTTGCCGACCATCGCCTCCTTCGGCTCATCGCCATAGGGCGACGGGTAATTGCCAGCGATCTTGTGCGGCATTGCCTGCACGCCCGGCAGCAGCGTGCGGATCGGTGAGCGGAACACGATCTGCAGTTCATTGCCGTTCGCGCGCAGGCGCCCGTCCACACGTGCATGCCATGTGCGGTGCGCGTTGTCCGCGCGCAGCAGCGGCTTGCCGTTGAGGCTGACCTCGGCGTAGGTATCCAGCCCGTCGAAACGCAGCTCGGCATTCGGCTTGGCCAGCGTCGCCGCATCCACGTCAAAGCGGGCGCGGTACTCCCAGGCAGCCAGGCCGATCCATTGCAGCTCGGCCTCGGGTGCACCGACGTACGGATCGCGGATCAGCCCATGCGCCAGCAGGTCGGTGTGCACGCTGCCCGGCACCTTCGCCGCACGCCATTGCTGCAGGCCTGGACGCGCGGCGCCCTGCGCGTCGCCGGGCAGCATGCGGAATTCCCACTGCGCCTGCAGCGGGGCTGCGGCCACCGGGAAGGAGATGGCTGCAGTCAGCAGCAGGAGCAGACGGACAACGAGGGAAAGGCGATGCACGTGGCGCTCCTGTTTTTCCGCCGGGCGTGACCCGGCGCTACCGATTTCGGATTGCCAGGCATGGCCTGGCACTACTGCATTCGAACGATCTTCAACGCACGACGTTCAACACTTCGTAGCACGCGCCCATGGTGTGGTAATCCACCTTGCCGGCAGGGCTTTTCTCGTCGCTGTACTTGCGGTTGTCGGCATCAAGAATGCGGAACCATGCACCGTACTGGTGATCGACGAAGTGCTCCCACGAATACGCCCAGATGCGTTCGTACCACTGCCAGTAGCGGTCATCGCCGGTACGCTTGGCCATCAGCGCGGCGGTCGCCAGCGTTTCGGCCTGCACCCAGAAATACTTGTCGTCGTCGCAGACGAAGCTGTCGCCGCCGATCGGGGCGCCGTCCATACCGGGCTGCCGGCGCGATTCCGGTGCGAAGCCGTAGTACAGGCCACCACGGGTGTCGTCCCAACTGCGTGCGACGGCGACGTCGAACAGATGCTGCGCGGTCGGCACCAGCCAGTCGGCCTGCACGTGGCGATCGAGGATCAGCAGCAGTTTGGCCCACTCGGTCTGATGCCCCGGCTGGAAGCCCCACGGGCGGAACAGGTGCTTGGGATCGTCCAGGTTGTAGTCCCAGTCGATTTCCCAGTTCACATCGTAATGTTCCCAGACCAGGCCACCGGCCTTGGCGGCCTGGCGGCGGGTCATGTTGTCGGCCAGCTGCAGCGCGCGCTCGACATAGCGCTGCTCGCCACTGGCCTCGAACGCGGCCAGCATCGCCTCGCACATGTGCATGTTGGCGTTCTGGCCGCGGTAGCCAGTGAAGCTCCACTGGCCGTCAGCCTCGTCCTTGTACAAGCCATGCTGCGGCTCCCAGAAGCGCGCTTCCAGCAGCTGCCAGGTCTCGTCCATCCAGTCGCGCGCCTGCTCGATGCCCGCCTTCAGCGCGCAACTGTAGGCCAGCAGCACGAAGGCCACGCCGTAGCAGTGGTTCATATCGTCCTCGACCTTGCCGTCGCGCAGGGTCCAGGCATAACCGCCGGTGGCCGGGTTGCGGTGCACCTCGCGCAGGTAGCGCACGCCGTGCTCGACGGCCTCGCGGTACTCGGCGTTGCCGAATTCGCGGTAGGCCATCGCATAGTTGAAGACGAAGCGGGTGCTGCTCACCAGGTGGCGGTGGCTGGCATCGTAGATGCTGCCGTCATCGCGGAAGTAATGGAAGAAGCCGCCGTCCGGATCGATGCAGCGCGGGTGGTAGAACGCCATCGTGTCGGCGATGTGCGCGCGCAGGAACGCGGGCGAACGGAAATCGGGCGAGGTGCTCATGCGGTAATGTCCTGGGCCTGCAGCAGCTGCTGCACTTCATCGAGCGAGGGCATCGCGGCGAACGCGCCCTTGCGGGTAACAGCCAGCGCACCCACGGCGGCACCGAAGCGCAGCGTGGCGGTGATCGCCTCCGGGTCCTGGCAGAACGCGGCAAAGCCTGCGCCCGCCCCACCACGCTCCAGCAGGCCGACCAGCACGCCACCGACGAAGGCATCGCCGGCGGCCGTGGTGTCGACCGTGGCCACGCGGAAACTGGTCACCGTGCCGTGGTTGTCGCGGGTGTACCAGTGCAGCGTGGCCGCGCCATCGGTGACGATGACCCAGCGCGCCTGCGCTGCCAGCAGGCGCCGCAGCACCACTGACTCGCCATCGGCACCCAGCGGTGCCGCCAGGTAATCCAGCTCCTCGCGCGACAGCTTGACCAGGTCGGCGCGCTCCAGCGCCTGCCACAGGCGCGGCGTCGGATCTTCGTTGGCTGGCCACAGAGCCGGGCGCAGGTTGAGGTCCAGGCTGACCACCGCACCGGCGGCACGGGCGCGCTCCATGCCGGCGAAGGTCGCCTCGGCGATGGCCGGCTCGGTCAGGCTGTTGGAACAGACGTGGAAGCACTGCGCGCTGTCGAGGCACTCCGCCTGGAAGTCACTGTCACGGAACAGCAGGTCAGCCGCCGGCGGGCGGTAGAAACTGAAGCTGCGCTCGCCACTGGCATCCAGCGCGACGAAGGCCAGCGCAGTCTTGGCGGCGTCGGTGCGCACGATGTAATCCGTGCCCACGCCGTGCTCGACCAGACTGTCGGCCAGGAAGTCACCGAACATGTCGCGGCCAAGCATGCCGACGAACTGGGTCTTCGCCCCCAGCCGCGCAGCCGCCACCGCGACGTTGGCCGGCGCACCGCCGGCGTACTGCAGGAACGCGCGCGGGGTATCGGCCGAGGCCGGCGGCTGCGCTAGTAGATCGATCAAAATTTCGCCGAAGCAAACGATGGCACCCATTCCGGACTCAGCCTCCCTGCGTTGCGGAGGCCGGCGTACGCGCACCGACCAGTCCGTAGAAAATGATGTAGCCGTAGCACAGCAACGGCAGGATGAAGCTGGCCTGCACACCGATGTGGTCGGCCAGCACGCCCTGCAGGTACGGCACCACGGCACCGCCGACGATGGCCATGATCAGCAGGCTGGACCCCTTGTTGGTCAGCGGGCCCAGGCGCTCGATGCTCAGCGCGAAGATGGTCGGGAACATGATCGAGTTGAACAGGCCGATCGCCACCACCGAATACAGCGCGACGTTGCCGGAGCTCAGCATGGTCGTGACCAGCAGCCCCACATTGACCAGCGCGAAGATCGCCAGCAGACGGCTGGGCGAGAAGCGCGCCAGCAGCGCCGAACCGGCGAAGCGGCCGATCATCGCCATCGTCCAGTAGGCCGACACGTAATGCGTGGCCTGCTGCTCGCTGAAGCCGCCGATGTTCGGCATCGACAGGTAGTTGACCAGGAAGCTGCCGATCGACACTTCGGCGCCGACGTAGAAGAAGATGCCCAGCACGCCCAGCAGCAGGTGGCGCTTGCGCAGCGCATCCAGGTAGCTGTGGTGGTGGCCCTGGTCGGCCTGCTCGGTGGCATCACTCAGCGCCGGCAGGCGGAACAGGAACACGAACAGCGCCAGCAGCACCAGCGCCACCGCCAGGCCCAGGTAGGGGCCCTGCACGGCCTGCGCCTCGGCGGCACGGTAGGCCAGCTGCTCGGCGGCCGGCAGCGCCGCGATGTCATCGGCACTCTTGACCGTGTTGGACAGGATCAGCATGCCGCCGAAGATCGGCGCAATGGCCGTGCCCAGCGAGTTCAGCGCCTGCGCCAGGGTCAGGCGGCTGGAGCTGGTCTGCTCCGGGCCCAGCAGCGCAACGTAGGGGTTGGCAGCGACCTGCAGCACGGTGATGCCGGTGGCCAGCACGAACAGTGCGCCGAGGAACGCGCCATACACGCGCAGCTCGGCCGCCGGCCAGAAGCCCAGCGCGCCGATGCCGGCGATCACCAGGCCGGCCACGATGCCCTTCTTGTAACCCAGCGCCGCCACCAGCCGCCCCGCCGGCAGCGACATCAGGAAATAGGTGCCAAAGAAGGTGAACTGCACCAGCATCGCCTTGGCGTAGTTCAGCTCGAACACCGCCTTCAGGTGCGGGATCAGGATGTCATTGAGGCAGGTCAGGAAGCCCCACATGAAGAAGATCGTGGTGACGACAGCCAGCGCCTTGCCGTTGGTAACGGCGGGTGCGTTGCCCGAAGAACCCGATGGACGGGGCGTTGCGGAGATCGGCATGCGGAACGCGCCTCGATGCGCGGAAGGTCGTTGTTGCGTGGAAGGGGTGTATGGAAGGAATCAGTTCGGTCGTGCGGCACTGCTTTCGCGGATGCGCAGCTGCACCGGCGCGACCGTGCGCCGTGGCGGCGCGTCCGGTTCGTCCAGTCGTTGCAGCAGCAGCGCGGCAGCTTGCCGGCCCCGCTCGCGCGGATCGGCAGTGAGCGTGGTCAGCGGCGGCACCGCGACCGACGCCTCGGAAATATCATCGAAACCGGTAACGGCGAAGTCGCCACCCGGGCGGATGCCACGCGAATTCAAGCCCAGCATCAGGCCCAGCGCGACGGTGTCGTTGTAGCAGACCGCTGCACTCGGCCGATGGCCATCGGCAAACAGCTCATCGGTGCGCGCTGCGGCCTCCAGGCGGTTCGGTGCCGACTCGATCATCCAGCCCGGCGGCAGCGACAGACCGGCCTCGGCCAGCGCCTGCTGGAAACCGGCACGGCGCTGGTGGCACGAGCTCGATGCAGCGTGGCCGCCAAAGAAGGCGATCTGGCGATGGCCGCGTTCGATCAGATGGCGGGTGGCCAGATAGGCGCCGTGCTGGTTGTCCAGGGTCAGGAAGTCCCAGTCGGCCCCGTCCAGCTCGCGGTTGAACAGCAGCACGTTGGCATTGGCACCTAGTGCCTGCCGCAGCAGCGCGGTATCGCTGCCCTCGGCCGGCGACAGGATCAGGCCGGCCGGCGTGTGCTCCATCAACGTGGACAGCACCGCCTGCTGCCGCTCCGGCGATTCACCGGTACTGCCCAGCAGGGTCACGTAACCGCGTCCGCCCAGCGCCTCATCCACGCCGGACGCGAATTCGGCGAAGAAAGGGTTGGACAGATCGTTGATCACCAGCGCGATGCTCGACGAGGTCCGCCGGCGCAGGTTGGCCGCCGCGCGGTTGTAGACATAGCGCTGGCGGCGCAGTTCGGCCTCGACCTTGGCGCGGGTATCGACGTTGACCAGCGGGCTGCCGCGCAGCACCAGCGATACGGTTGCCCGTGACACGCCGATGGCACGCGCGATGTCGGTCACCGTCACCGCCTTGCCGGCGCGCTTGCTGGAACTGCTGCCGTTGTCGTTCATCGTCTTCCCGGACTCCGCTGGATGCTCAAGCCTAATGGATCAGGGCCCTGTCGTGCCGTGCCGTTCGCTGGGTCACCGCGAACGGCACAGTCCGTCTCAGCGCAGCTGGCTACCCGGTGCCGCACACCAGGACACCGGCAGGTCCTTCACCGCCGTGCCCCAGCCCTGCTCCGGCGCCTTCGCATCGAGCGCGAACTGCAGGCGCGGGCCCTGCTGCAGCTGGTTCCAGTCCAGCCACACCGGCGCATGCGCCTGGCCATCGACCTTCACGCCCTGCACGTACTGCAGGCGACGGCCATCGGCACCCGGCGCGTCGATGCGCAGGGTGCGGCCATTGCCCATGTCCACTTCCACCTTGCTGAAACGCGGGGTATGCAGCAGGAATTGGCCGCTGCCCGGCACCGCCGGATACACACCGATGGCACTGAACAGGTACCAGGCCGACATCGTGCCGAGGTCATCATTGCCGGTCACGCCATTCGGGGCATTGGTGAACAACTGCTGCGCGGCACGCACCACGGCGGCGGTCTTCCACGGCTGGCCGATCAGCGTGTACAGCCACGGCGAGTGCAGGTCCGGCTCGTTGTTCGGGTTGTAGCGGAACTGGTTGTAGTAGCTGTACGGCCCGACCACCCACTCCTTGCGGGCGGCATTGAGCGGATCGGCCTGCAGCGCGTCCATCGCGAAGAACGCATCGAGGCGGCGGCCGGCCTGTTCGCGGCCGTCCATCGCGTCGACCAGGCCCGGCACGTCCTGCTGCGCCAGCCACTGGTACTGCCACGCCGTGCCTTCATGGAAACCGTGATGCGAGCGCGGGCTGTAGTGGCCATCGGCCGGCGTGTACCGCTGGCCATCTTCGGTGCGCGGGCGCGGGAAACCGGTGAAGCCGGTCTCGGCATCGCGCACCTGCGGGTCCCACACCTTGCGCCAGTTGCGGCCGCGCTCACGCAGCGTCGCCGCGTCCTGCGCGTGGCCCAGGCCATCGGCCATCTGCGAGAGCGCACAGTCGGCCAGCGCGTATTCCAGCGTGGCCGAACCGCCGTGATGCGGATCGACGTCCATGCCCTTGGACGGGAACGCGCGGTCGTAGACCACATAGCCCTTGTCCAGGTAGGTCGGGTTGCCGGAACGGCCGGCCATCCGCGAGTTCAGCGGCGGCGTGCCGAACGCATTGCGGCGCAGCGCATCCCACGCCTGCGATTCACGGCCCTTGAGCGCACCGAAGCGCCACAGGTCGACCATGAACGGCGTGACCGGATCGCCGGTCATGATGTTGGTCTCGAAGTTGGCATAGCCCCAGCGCGGCAGCCAGCCACCCTGCTCGTCGATCGCCAGCAGGGTACGGCCGATGTCACGCGCCACGTCCGGGCGGGTCAGTGCCAGCCACTGGTTCTGCGCGCGGTAGGTATCCCACAGCGAGAAGTACTCGTAATAGGTCCAGCCATCGGCGCGGTGGATACCATCGTCATAGCCGCGATAGCGGCCGTCGGCATCGTTGCCGGTCATCGGCTGCAGCAGCGCGTGGTAGGCCGCGCTGTAGAACACGGTGCGGTCATCGGCCGTACCGCCCTGCACACGCACCCGACCCAGCTGCTCGCGCCACGACTGCTGGGACAGCGCACGCATGCGGTCGAAACCGAGCAGCGCCCCACCCTGCATGCCGTCTGCGCGCAGATTGATGCGCGCGCCTTCGGCGTCCACATGCGAGATCGCGCTGACCGCCGTCACCGACTGGCCCTTGGCCAGGTCGAAGCTGAGCCAGGCACCGTTCGGCTTCTGCTCGCCTTCCATGCTGTGGCGCGCGCCAGGCAGGCCACCGCCCTCCCCCCAGGTGCCATGCGCCTTGAACGGGCGGTCGAACTCGATGCGGAACCAGGTGGTGTACTGATGGCCGCCGCAGAAACTCTTGGTGACCAGCTTGCCTTCCACCACGCGGTCGCCGACCACATCAACCACGCTGCCGATCACCGAGTGGCGCTCGTTCGCCTGGCCGACATTGACCAGCACGTGGCCATCGCCACTGCGCTGGCTGAAGGTGTAGCGCTCGGCCGCGGCACGCGTACGCGCGGTGGTCTCGGCGTCGATGCCGCCGTAGCTGGTCAGCCGCACCTTGTAATAGCCCGCCTGGCCGATCTCGCCGTCATGCGTGTACGACGCGGCATAGGCCTTGTGGTCAAACTTCTTCGCGTTGCCGGTATCGAAATCGCCGCCGGGACCGATCGAACCGGTCACCGGCAGCACCGACACCTGGCCACCCTGCTCCCAGCAACCTGCGCCGGAGATGAAGGAGTGGCCGAAACCGCGGATCTTCTCGTCGTCGTAGCGCCAGCCCGAATAGTGGCTGCCGATCGGGCTGACCTGGATCAGGCCGAACGGTGCCGACGCGCCCGGGAACGTGTTGCCGTCGTCCTTGCTGCCGATGAAGGTGTTGACCTCGCGCTCCAGCGCAGCCGGCGCGGCCTGCAGCAGCACCGGCACTGACGACAGTGCGAGCAGGCAGGCCAGGCGCAGCAGCGGGCGCGAGGACACTGGGACGGCGGGAGCGGACGGCACTGGACGCATGTCGGGTTCCTGTAGTCGATGAGGCGGAGGCAGACGGCCGGGGCCGTCCGGCACCGTTCCGCTGAGCCCCGCCATGACTGGCAGAAAGCTCCCCCTGGAATGACGCCCGACCCACCAGACCGTGAATTTAGATCGATTCAAGTAGAGCATGCAGGTTCAGCCGAATGCATTCTGCGGCGCAGCATGAGAGGGGGGTGTTCGGCAGGGCTGCGCCCTGCACCCGCTGCGAGCTGGAGCAACAGCAACAGCAACAGCTGGTTTCCTGTGGGGAGGCGGGGTGGGTCCGG
>NZ_JAOECR010000086.1:0-10683 GCF_029836955.1 Stenotrophomonas sp. GD04054
CGCGCCAGATCGACGTTCTCCACCAGGAAATCGAGGAAGGCGCGCACCCGCAGCGGCAGGTAGCCACCCTGCCCCAGGAACACCGCATGGACCTCTTCCAGGTCACCGGGATTGGCCTCTTCCAGCACCGGCAGCAGGCGTCCGGCGGCGATGTCCTCCTGCACCTGGTAGGTCGCCAGCCGCGCCAGGCCCAACCCGCCCAGCACCAGCTGCCGCAGCGCGTTGCCATTGCTGGCGCGGGCATTGCCACTGGGCAGCACCATCCGCTCGCGTCCGTCCTGCAGCAGCGGCCAGCCCTGCATCGCACGCGCATGGCCGATGTCCAGACGGTTGTGCAACATCAACTCCTCAGCGTTGCGCGGCAGTCCATGCCGCTGCGCGTAGGCTGGCGCGGCCACGATCATCATCCGCGTCGCACCCAGCCGTCGCGCCACCAGGCTGGAACTCTTCAGCGGGCCGGCCCGCACCGCCACGTCGGTGCGCTGCTCAAGCAGGTCGATCACCTCGTCGTTCAAGGTCAGATCCACCCCCACCTGCGGATTGCGCTCCAGGAATGCCGGCAGCAGCGGCAACAGGAAATGCTGGCCGAACGGCACGTTGGAATTGACCCGCAGGCGTCCGCGCGGCTCGGCATGGGCGCTGGCACAGCGCTCGGCCTCCTCCAGGTCGGCCAGCACGCGCAGGCCACGCTCGTAGAATGCGCAGCCTTCCGGGGTCAGCTGCAGCTGGCGGGTGGAACGCTGCAGCAGGCGCGTACCCAGCCGTTGCTCCAGCCGTGCCACCAGCTTGCTGACTGCCGACGGCGTCATGTCCAGGGTACGGGCCGCGGCGGAGAAGCCACCGGTCTCGATCACCCGCACGAACACTTCCAGTTCGCCGGATCGGTTGATGTCGGGTCGCGCCATGGCGATGAATCCAGTTCACAGATGATTATCCATGCGCAGTCTAGTTCACAGATCGACGGAGAATCACCATGGCCCTCCCTCCTCCCGGGATTGCCCGATGAACCGCCTCAGCCAGCTCACCGCGACCGCCTTGATCGCCCTATCCAGCGCAGCCAGTGCCGCCCCGGCCCCGCACTGGGTCGCCAGCTGGCAGGCCAGTCCGCAACCGGTCTGGGGCGCCGATTTCCTGTTCCCCACCCTGGTTCCGGCCACGCTGCAGGACCAGACCTTCCGCCAGACGGCGCGTATCAGCCTGGGCGGGCCCCGGCTGCGGGTGCGGCTGAGCAATGCCTACGGCACCCAGCCGTTACGGATCGGGGCGGCCAGCGTGGCCGCACACGCGGGTGTCACCCCGCAGCCGCTCAGCTTCGACGGCCAGCCCGGGGTGCTGATCGGCCCCGGTCAGGAACGGCTGAGCGATCCGCTGCCACTGGCCACGGATGACCACCAGGCGTTGCAGATCAGTGTCTTTGTGCCGGGGCCGACGCCCGTGCAAACGTTCCACTGGGAGGGTCGGCAGACCAGTTGGATTGCGCCCGGCGACCAGAGCCTGGCCCAGGCTCTGAGCGGGGCCAGCAGCACCACTGCCCGCCTGTTCCTGGCCGGCATCGAGGTCGAGGCCGCTGCCAGCGCACGCAGCGTGGTGGTGATCGGCGACTCGATTACCGATGGCGCCACCGCCAGCCTCGATCAGGACCAGCGCTGGACCGACCATCTGGCGACGCGTCTGGCACCGCGGGGCGTTGCCGTGGTCAACGCCGGTATTTCCGGGGGGCGGCTGCTGCGCGATGGCATGGGCGAATCCGCCTTGGCCCGCTTCCGGCGTGACGTGCTGGATCAACCAGGCGTGGTCAGCGTAGTCGTGCTGATCGGCATCAATGACATCAGCTGGCCCGGCACCGCCTTCGCCCGGAACCAGGCCCGGCCCACGCTGGCCGAACTGCAGGCGGGGTATCGCACCCTGGCCGAGCAGGCCCATCGGCGGGGTCTACGCATCCTCGGCGCCACCCTGACACCGTTCGCCGGCGCCCTGCCCGGCACGCCGCTGGACGACTACTACCAGCCGGACAAGGAGGCCCTGCGCCAACAGCTCAATGCCTGGCTGCGCAGCGACAGCCCGTTCGATTCAGTGATCGACCTGGATGCGGCGCTGCGCGACCCGGCCGATCCGTCACGGATGGCCGCCGCCTACGACTCCGGCGACCACCTGCATCCGGGCGATGCGGGTAACCGGGCCATGGCCGAGGCGGTGGATCTGGAGGTGTTGATGGGGCCCCTCACACATGGCGCGGATCTGCCGTAAGCAACGAAAAACCCCGGGCAGGCCCGGGGTTTCGTCGCATCCAGCTGGCTGGAACGGCTTACTTGCGCTTCTTGCGCACGTACAGCACCAGCGAATGCTCTTCCAGCTCATAGCCGTGGTCGGCCGCGATCTTGCGCTGCAGCTCCTCGATCTCGTGGCTTTCGAACTCGATGATCTTGCCGCTGTCCACGTCGACCATATGGTCGTGGTGGCCGCCACGGTCCAGCTCGTAGACGGCCTGGCCGCCTTCGAAATTGTGCTTGAGCACGAGGCCGGCGGCCTCGAACTGGGTCAGCACCCGGTAGACCGTCGCCAGGCCGATCTCGTCGCCATGCTCGAGCAGCTGGCGGTAGATGTCTTCGGCGGTCATGTGGTGCTGGGCATTGCGCTGTTCAAGCAGCGCCAGGATCCGCATCCGTGGATGGGTCACCTTCAGGCCGACTTTTCGCAGGTCGTGGGTTTCCATAGGTCTCCGTTCATTGGCGATTTAGCGCCAGCTGCCTCGGATTGGGTCGCGGTGGCACGCCGGGAGTGTATCATCGGTTTGATTTCCCCAACCGCCAGTCCCGATGCGCAATCTCCTGTTGGTCGCCGCCGTCGCCCTGTCCACCACCGGGTGCGGCATCATCTACAAGCAACCCATCTATCAGGGCAACCTGATCCGGGAAGATGCCGTGGCCAAGCTGCAGGTCGGGCAGAGCAAGCAGCAGGTCACTGCGCTGCTGGGCACCCCGTCCATTCCGGACCCGTTCCACGCCCAGCGCTGGGACTACACCTCCAGCCAGCGCGTGAACCGCCTGGGCCGTACCGAGGTGAAGAACTTCACCGTGTTCTTCGACAAAGACAACGTGACCCGCTGGGAAGGCGATTACTTCCCGGGTAACGACAAGGCCCTGGCCCAGCAGACCGTGCGCCAGTTCGGCCGCAATCTGCCGAAGGACAAGAAGAAGAAGGGTCGCTGACGCCCCCTGCCCGTCCTCGCGGACGGGCGACAGGAATCAACCGCCGAGCGCGCGACGCCGGCGGTTGTCCTTGGGGTCGGCCTGCAACGGGCGTAGCAGCTCGATGCGGTCGCCATCCAGCAGCACCTGCTGCGGGCGCGCCAGCAGCCCATGCACGGCCGCCGCCGGGCAGTCGGCACTGCCTTCCAGCGCAGCAGCGGCAATGGCCTCGGCCACGGTCGCGCCCTCGTCCAGCTGCAACCGGCGCGAAAGCACCCGCTGCGGCCAGGCCAGCACCACCTCGACCTCGATCATCGCTCAGGCCTCGTCGGCAACGCGGATGAAGTCGTTGACCATGCGGTCGGCCAGGCTCTGGAAGCCCAACGCCAGCGCCGGACCGAGCAGGCGTGAACTGGGCTCGAAGTCCAGGGTCAGGGTGACCTTGCAGGCATCTTCGGCCAGCGCATGGAACTCCCAGCGGCCGTGCAGCTGCTTGAACGGGCCATCGCGCAGCTGCATATCGATGCTGTGCGGGCGCTGCAGTGTGTTTTCAGTCTGGAACCAGGTGCTGAACGAGCCCAGGCCCAGGTCCAGGCGCGCTACCAGCCGGTCCTCGCCCTGCTCCAGGATCTGGGCAGCCGAACACCAGCGGAAACGGCGCGGATAGGCCTGGACATCATTGACCAGGTCGAACATGCGCGCGGCCGAATGTTCGACCAGGGCGCTGCGGCGGATAGTAGGCATGAATACAGGACGTTTCGGCAATCGACCGGGCGGGCCCGAATCGGAGACAATACGGAAATGAGCAAGAACAGCGGCAAGGATAAAGCAAAGAGCGCGACGGCCAACAAAACCATCGCGTTGAACAAGCGTGCCCGCCACGAGTACCACATCGAAGACCGCTTCGAAGCCGGCCTGGCCCTGCAGGGCTGGGAGGTGAAATCGATCCGTGCTGGCCGCGGCAACATCGTCGACGCCTACGCCTACGTGAAGGATGGTGAGATCTTCCTGATCGGCGCGCAGATCACTCCGTTGATCCAGGCCTCGACCCATGTCGTGGCCAACGACCGGCGCGATCGCAAGCTGCTGCTGCACCGGAGCGAGATCGACAAGCTGGTCGGCAAGGTCGAGCGCGATGGCTACACGATCGTGCCCACCGCGATGTACTGGAGCAAGAACAAGATCAAGCTCGAAGTCGCGCTGGCCAAGGGCAAGCAGACCCACGACAAGCGCGATGCCGCCAAGGACCGCGACTGGGCGATCGAGAAGCAGCGCGTGATGCGTCGCGGCAACCGCGACGCGTAAGGCGGCTGCGAACGACCATGTAGAGTCGAGCAATGCTCGACTGCTTTACGGTATTTGTGGAACGCCGAAGTCGAGCATGGCCCGACTCTACAAAAGGCGGGTCACCCCGCCAGCATGCCCTGCCTGCGCATCCGCGGCGACAGCGCCGCGTGCATCACCGCCAGGTGCATCACTACCGCCAGCTCCGGTGCGTAACGGTCATCGCCCAAGCGCCACTGTTTGGCCAGGTTCGCGGCATCAGCCGGCAGCAACGCCAGCAACTGGGCGTCGTCCAGTGCATCGGCCGCGCCCTGCAGCTGGCGTGCCATCTGTCGCGACTGCCACACATGCACGCCGATGCTGAGACTGGCCAGCGACATCAGCACCACAGCCAGCCCGTGCTCGAACCACTGCGACAGCACCTCCGGCCCCCACAGCAGGGCAGCCAGCACCGCCAGGCCCGGCAGGCGCCACCCCAGCCAATGGATGCGGCCGCGCTGCGACCAGTGCACCACCACCGCGCTGGCGACCAGTGCCGCAGCTGCCGTGGCCGGCAACTCCGTCACCCAGGTGGCCGCCAGCAGCACCGCCAGCACCGCCCAGACCCAGCCCGGCGGCAACGCACGCCGCTGGTAGTCGGCACCGACCGGCCCGATCAGCTGCCGCAGGCTGCGTTGTTGGCTTGCATCGGTCACCCATGGTCTCCGTGTCTGTCCTGGCTCGGATGGTCATCGCCAGTGTGTCGCAAATTCGTGCCCACGAAGTTAGCAATCCGCTATGACAGACGCTCTACAACAAGTTGCGGATTGACAGGACCCGCGGCTCGCCCGCAGCGCTCACCCCGCCGACAGATCCTTGCTGAGGAATACCCTGCATGTGCCGACCGGATCGCATGGCACCCGGCCGAACACGACCCATCCATGCTTCACATAGAAGTCGGGCGCCTGGAAGCTGAGGGTGTACAGCACGCCGGAACGGCAACCGCGACGCCGCGCTTCATCCTCTGCGGCCTTCAGCACACGCGACCCCAGCCCGTTGCCGCGATGGGCCGCTGGCAGATGGAACAGATCCACGAACCACAGGCCCAGTGAGGTTCGCCCGGTAAGGCCCCCTACTACCTTGCCGCTGGCCGGATCGGTAACCAGTACCGCCAGCGCGCGTCGATCGGCATACCCTGCAGCCTCCAGATTGAACTGGTCCAAGCCAGTGCCAATCACCTCCAGCGCTTCGTCGCTGGGTTCATCTGTTACTGCAACGGCTAGCGTCATGGCGTCCTTTCACTCGCTTAACTTCAGGAATCTGGATGCTATCAAGCCTGATCGCACCTACGCCGGCCCGCTTCAGCGTTTGGCGCTATTGCGGCCCGTCTTGAGCACAGACCGATGCCACTGCCTTCAACAACAGATCGGCCTGCAGCCCTGATGCAGGACCTGTTGCCGGAAACGCCGCCGCGAGGGCCTTCGCCGCCCGATCTGCGTGTGGCTGGATGTACCAGGACGATTCAGCCGACAGCATGCCACCGCGCACCTCTTGCCCGATCCGATACTGTCCCCAGTTGCCGGGGCTGACGGAAATGGCCATGAGGCCCCCCGTGGAGTGGTACCGGAAATTCGAGCACGGCGTCCCAAGGGATCGCAACGTGCCAATCAGCTGGGAGACGGACGCTCACCCGCGTGACTGTTCAGGAAGATTGCCGTAAGATCCGTCTCGTTGGGCAGGGTCAGTGTCAGCTTTCATGACGGCATTGGCCCCAAAGCCTTGCAATGCTTGAAGAAACCGGGGGTGCATTGGTTTCGACGGGGGTTGTGAAGTCGCCTGGCGCATGCCGAGGGGGTAGCTTTCCTCGTAAATCCAGCTGCAAAACTCTAGTTGCCAACGACGACAACTACGCTCCGGTCGCTCTCGCAGCCTAAAAACTGCGGTGCGTGACCTTCTGCCGACTTAGGCGGAGCCTCGAAACTGCTTGTGTCCATGCTCGCAGCGTAGAGTCATTATCATGGAATCGCGCTGGGCGGCTGCCTGTCAGTCCGGCACTAGAACACAACAGGCTGGTTCCCGGGTGCGCTTTGCACACCGTGCTGCTCGGGGATGAGATTCAACGGTGAGCTAAGCATGTAGTGCTGGGGATGGAGTGCCTTCGGACGGCGGTTCAATTCCGCCCACCTCCACCATTTGTAAGCAGTTCAGCTGTATCTTGCTGATTCTGTTGGGTTTTGGCAGGGCGCGATACCGAAAAACGATCTTTCCAAAAGGATCTTTTGAGGTATCGCCCCTTGCCCAAGCCCTATCTTCTACGCCGACCTAGCGGACTTCATGTCCGCTTTCTTGTTCCTGTAGACCTGCGCGAGGCTATCGGCTCACGCTTCTTGGTCCGCCGCCTTCCCCCATCTGCTGCTGACCTTGCCCGCCTCGTCGCGGCCCGCATGGCTGTGGCACTCTCCGAAGCATTCGAGCGCTGGAGAGGTAGCCGCATGGATGACAAGGATAGAGAAGACCTGCTGAAAGTCGTCAGCGGCTCCATCAACCAGTGGACCGGAAACATCCAGCTGCCGAATGGGACTAAGCTCACCGGTCTGAACGTCAATGGGCGAGAAGATGCTCAAGCACTTCTGGAAACGATCAGAGGCTTGGCGTTGCCTGGGCTCTCGGTTGTGGGACTGCCCAATGAACCCGCCAGCGCAGATTTCACGCTATCCGACCGCATCGCCCTGTATCTGGCGGACCTGAGGAACGCCAAGACCTCACCCGGCAATCTGCTGGATAGTGAGAACACGCTCATCATCTTCCAGGAAGTCGCAGGACCTGACCTGCTGATGTCGAAGGTAGGGGAAGCCCAAGTCAGAGCGTTTCTGACAGGACTCCATCACTGGCCAAGCAATGCCAGGAAGAAGAGTGACTACAAAGAGCTGACCGCGCCGCAGATCATGGCCAAGGTCAGGCAGCAGAGAGATAAGGGCATCATTGTTGCCGGTCTCTCAGATCGGACCCTCGGAAAGCACCGAGACCGGCTTGCCAGCTTCTTTAACGCACAAGTGGCCAGCGGCATCATCGCGCGCTCGCCCTTGGACGGGATCAAAAGGCAGAACTCGGCACAATCCGTGGCTGCCCTGCCCCGCCGCCAGTTCACAATTGAAGAGATCAACAAGATCTTTGACCCTGAGAATTTCCTGCCTTGGGCCAAAGGACGGCCTGATCGCTACTGGGGCGTGCTGCTGGCGGCAGGCACCGGGGCGCGGGTCAACGAAGTTGGCCAGCTTTATGCGGAAGATGTTGCAGAAGTGAACGGCATCTGGGGCATCCACATCCGCGCCGTCCATCGCGACCAGAAGCTGAAGAACGCCAACTCGCTGCGCTTCATCCCACTACATCCCCGCCTCTTGGATGCTGGGATCCTCACATATGCCCGTGATGTCATGGAGGCAGGCCATGAGCGCCTGTTTCCCCACCTGCCTTGGCATAAGAAGGCAGGCTACGGGGATGCCCTTGGAGATCAGTTCCGCGCCTATCTTGTTGGCTTGGGCATGATGCAGCCAGGCATGGGCTTCCACTCGTTCCGACATACTGCGAGCACCCGGCTTCTCTATGCGGGTGTGCTTAGCTCTATTGCCGCTGCCATTACGGGGCACAAGGCGCATATGCCCGGCGAGCTCGGAACCTATGTAGATGTGCCCACGCTCCAATCGCGCGCAGACGCGGTAGCGCTTCTCCCCGTTCCCGAAGGTCTGCCGGTCTATCAGCCTGGAGAGGCAGCGCAGTCCCTCAGGCAAGCGCAACTCAGAGCGAAGCGGAGGGCGGTCAATGCAGCTGCACGTGAACGAAAAGCGGTCGCTCTTGCCAAAAGCGCGCACTCCACGACGCCAACAAGTCACATGAGGAAGCCATCAAAGGCGTCGTAGCGCCCGGAGAATCTCGGTGACAATGATTAGGCAACGCCATCAACCACTCTAGGCGCTCAAGATTCGGGGTCGGAGCCTTGCGATCAACGCAAATAATGTTTTTATGAGAGCTCCCAAACGTTAGGAGCTCCATATGCCGTTAGAAAGAAAGCTGGCTATCGCTAGCCGAGTGCTGTGCCCATTGATCGCACAAGACCGAACTCGGGACACTCAAGATCGAATCGAAGACATCATCCACGCCCTCGAAATCGCGGACGAATTGATCAACCGATGCATGGCTCCAAAACCCCCGGCTGACGACCACACTCTGAAACCTGCCGTTAGGGTTAGAGAAGCCGTGGTAGAACGCGATCAGGTGCAGCTCAGCGACATGATTTCAGAGCGCCGTGGCGCAGTGTCAAAGCCCAGACCTACCTACCACTGAGTTTTCGAAACTGGAGGTGGGTTAAAGCCCCGGTTCGCCGGGGCCTTCGCTTGTCTATCAGTGCAACCGGGCTCCGGGCTCTCTGCCGGGATTCATTAGGAGCAAGGGGTCAGCTGAAATAGGGGCTTCAGGAGCGCCAATGGGCGCATCCTCCACCGGATATCTACGCAACAGCACTTCACTCCAATTCTCCAGCTGCGACAACGACTCGCCTGTTCGACGGTTGTAGTCTTCCTGGGCCTTGGGTCCGGTGGCTTCGTGAGCGCGTTGATACTCCTCGCGTCCCAGCTCGACAGCCCTGACACGGCGCGCCCGCCGCCGCGACCAATCCGACCGAGTCAGGATCCCTGGACGTGGGTTCTGGCTTTCGAAGTTCTCCAAGGCAAATTCTGCTTGGGCCAATACGTGCTGGGCACGGTCTTCAGCTTTCAGCCTACGCTTGAAGCGCAGTGCGTCCCGCTTCAACTTCTTCAGTCTTACGAGCAACTCTTCCAAGTCGCCACGGAGCCTGGGCGCCGCGACATGAGCGGATATCAAGGCAGCACTGTTGCGCAGCAATCTGCGCGTGAATTTGAGCCTATCTCGCAGCGCCTCTATCCACGCCTCCGCCCACATCTCCAACACTTCCTTCAGGGCCTGCTTGGATGCTGTGACCTGCGGCTGCCGCGTCCCGGCATCGGCAACCGCTACAACCGGCATGACTTCCCTGGCCACGTTACCCAGAGGAGTAACTCCACCAGGAGACAGCATTGGTAGGACGGGAGGATGCGAAGCAACTTCGCGCGGCCCGACCGGCATGGCTTGATCGGATGCCGGTTCCATCAATCTGCCCTGCTCCGCCAGGTCAGCGACGGCGCGATCCCAAGCGGCGCTGTTGGCCTGGTGGATCCCGTCATTGCCCTGCTTAAGGACTGTATCGACGCCTCGGCGATGCAGCGCCGTCGCATCTTTGCCCAAATGAAGCCCTGGGATGCGTGAAAGCTCCGCCGCTGTAAGCTCGTCGCCTTGCTCTGCGGCCTCGGCCGCTTGGTCCTTAAGGCTACGATGATCGACGCGTGCCGAGACACCTGCAGCAGCAAGATGGGCATTGATGGCTTCCCCCACCATCGCGCGAATCCATTCGACTTCCCCTCGGCCTGAAGGGCCGCCATCCAGCTCCCTGGTCTTGTCCTTCAACCCGTCTGCGTCCATCCGCCTAGTCGTGGCTAGGATGTGGACGTGATAGTTGAGCCCGTCAGCGGTCTGTGGCTCATGGATGCTGGATTGGACAGCGAACCTGTACCGCTGGACCAGACAGCGCGATATCTCGGCTGCCAAGTCTGAACGCTGCTCATTGCTCAGTTCGTGTGGCAGCGCAACTTCGAATTCCCTAGCGACCGTGGCGTCTTTTCGGCGCTCTGAGGCCTCGGCTGCGGGCCAGAGCTGCCGAGGATCGAAAGCCCAGTCAGGCGCCTCATCTGGCGCCAGACACCGGGTTTCGACAACGCCCCCTCGCCTTCGATAGTCGTGCCGGAGACCGGTGCGGTCATCGATGATTAGCAGGCCTGCTCGATAAGCCGCTGCAGCGGTAGAAGCGTGCCCCTGGGCACGGCTGAAGGTCTTTACTCTGGTGTGATAGATGGCCATTGATGCTCCTTGTTCTGGCCCCCGCACCTGCCTTTATGCCTACGATTTAGGCTTTGGCAAGCGCTTTTAGGGGGTCAAGGGGGCACAGCCTCTTGCGCACGCATTGCCCGAAGGGCAATGCCTAAGTGCGCTCTTGCCTTTAAGGACTCACCCCCAGAAATCATCAATGCATGTGCTTACCAACTGCAGCGGGAACGCCCTGAGCCCTCCAGGTCACGCATCCCGCCCTCGACAGTGGCCCGCTGTCCTTGCGGATCAGGCTGCA
>NZ_JAOECR010000087.1:0-10553 GCF_029836955.1 Stenotrophomonas sp. GD04054
CCGACGTCAGCCGCACCCAAGGTGGCGTACAGCCGGCTGGGCGTTTCGATGCCCGGCAACTGGATCACCCCGCGCTCCTGCATGCCCAGGCCCAGCAGGATCTTCCCGGACACCACGTTGTCCAGATCGGTGATGCCGTACAGATCCTGCAGGCCCAGCTCAGCGCGCGCATGCGCGAACACCGCCCGCGCCGCCTCACCGGCATAACCCTGCCCGGCGAATTCAGACAGCACCGCGTAGCCGATGTCCGGCCCCGGCAGGCCATCGCGGCGCACCAGCCCGGCATTGCCCAGCCACGCTCCATCGGACAACCGCTCGATGGCATACATGCCGAACCCATTCAACGCATAGCTGTGCAGCACCCGCAGCGCGATGTACTCACGCGCCTGTTCTTCACTGCGCACATTGCGGTCACCAATGAAGCGCACGAAGCCCGGATCATTCAACAGCGCCAGCATCGGCGCCGCATCGCGATCAGGTTCAATCGCACGCAGGCGCAGGCGTTCACTTTCAATTGGATGCACGCGCAGACCTCCAGCCGAAACCCCGATTCTGCCTCAACCCCCGGCTGTTGCTTTTGATTTTCTTTTTTCTTTTCCGTGGCTGGCGCGCACGGAACCTGTCAGAGGCCGGGCGGGTGGGCTGGGCGGGACCGTCCGCGGCATGGGCCCGAGGCATGCCTCGGGCGGGTTGGGCAGGACGCCCAACCCCGGTCTTGCCGTGTGCGCAGGACAGCGCACACGAGCAAGCCGCGGCCGAGCCCCCATGGACGGGTTTACGGCGTGTCCCGCCCAGCCCACCCGCCCGGCCCACCACGAATGCGCTGCGAACGACGCCAGCCATGAGCGGCTGCGCCGTTCGCCGGTCAATCGAACAGCGCCTCGATCGCCGCCAACCCCGCACTCGCCCGTTCCTTCTTGCGCACCGCATCCGCCACCGGATCGGCGCCATCACGCTGGATCTCCTCGGCCGGAATCTCCTCGAAGAACCGGCTCGGCTTCAGCCGCACGTGCTCACCGAACTTGCGGGTCAGCTTGCTGTAACTCATCCACAGCTGGATCTTGGCGCGGGTGATGCCCACGTACAGCAGGCGCCGCTCTTCCTGCAGGTTGCCCTCGTCCAGGCTGACCTGGTGCGGCAGCACGCCATCCTCGCAGCCGACGATGAACACGTACGGGAATTCCAGGCCCTTGGAGGCGTGCATGGTCATCATGCGCACCTGGTTGCCGCCCTCGTCCTTGTCGCTGCGCGACAGCAGCGCCAGCTGGCCGGCCAGGTCGGCGGCAGTGGCACCGCGCGGGCCCCCCTCGAACCACTGCGCCAGTTCCTCGATGTTGTTGGCACGGCGCTGGTAACTCGCCTCTTCCTTGGCCTGCTGGCGCAGTTCGCTGAGCAGGCCGGATTCCTTGGCGACCTTGCGGATCATGTCGCCGGAAGTGACCTGCCGGGTCTGTGCACGCAGGTCACGCAGGATGTCGGTGAAGCGCGCCAGGCTGTTGGCCGCGCGCGGGGGCAGTTGCTGCAGGGCACCGATCGCCTCGGCAGCCTGCGCCATCGGCATGTCCTTCTCCTGCGCCAGCTCGGCCAGCTTGGCCAGCGTGCCGGCACCGACGTCGCGCTTGGGTGACTGCACCGCACGCATGAACGCGGTGTCGTCGTCCGGGTTCACCAGCAGGCGCAGCCAGGCCAGCGTGTCCTTCACTTCCTGGCGTTCCAGGAACATGGTGCCGCCAGTCAGGTGGTAGGGAATGCGCAGCAGCTGCATCGCCTTTTCCAGCGGGCGCGACTGGAAGTTGCCGCGGAACAGGATGCAGAAATCACTCCACGGCACATTGCGCGACTGCGCCACGAAGGCGATCTCGGCGGCAACCTTTTCCGCCTCATGTTCGCTGTTGCGGCACTCCCACACGCGGATGCGTTCGCCGTCGGCCTGGTCACTCCACAGCTTCTTCAGGTGCTCGTGCGGGTTGTTGGCGATCAGCGCATTGGCCGCGCGCAGCACGCGGTTGGAGCAGCGGTAGTTCTGCTCCAGCTTGATGATCTCCAGCTTGGGATAGTCGCGCCCCATCTGCTGCAGGTTTTCCGGATTGGCGCCGCGCCAGGCATAGATCGACTGGTCATCGTCACCCACGCAGGTGAAGTTGCCCTTGTCACCGGCTAGCTGCTTGAGCAGCCGGTACTGCGCGTCGTTGGTGTCCTGGCATTCGTCCACCAGCAGGTAGCCGATGCGCTCGCGCCAGGCCAGCGCGATCTCCGGATTTTCTTCCAGGATCTGCACCGGGAGACGGATCAGGTCATCGAAGTCGACCGCATTGAACGCCGTCAGGCGCAGCTGGTAGCGCTCGTAGACGCTGGCCGCTTCCTTCTCGCGATTGCTGCGCGCGGCGGCCATCGCCTGCTCGGGCGACAGGCCGGCGTTCTTCGCGCGCGACACCAGGTTCTTCATGTCCTCGATGTCATCAGGCTTGGCCCCGTACATCAGGTCCTTGATCTGCGCAGCGGCATCGTCTGCATCGAAGATCGAGAAGCCGCGCTTCAGGCCAACGGCGGCATGTTCGATCTGCAGGAACTTCAGGCCCAGCGCATGGAAGGTGCAGATGGTCACCTCGTCGGCGTCCTGCTCGCGCAGGCGCTTGGCCACGCGCTCGCGCATTTCCTTGGCCGACTTGTTGGTGAAGGTGATCGCCGCGATGCGGCGCGCCGGATAGCGGCCGCAGCCGATCAGGTGGGCGATCTTTTCCACGATCACACGCGTCTTGCCGCTGCCCGCGCCGGCGAGCACCAGCAATGGACCTTCGATGTGCAGGACGGCGGCGGCTTGGGGGGGATTGAGACCGTGCATGGGATGGGGATTGTAGCGGGGCCTGGTGACGACCACAGCGGGCCGCCGGTGGGGTTGCTGAACGGCTTCGGCGAAGCGGGGCTGCGGCGTACAATCCGTCGATGGCCAAGCTCTACTTCTACTATTCGGCGATGAACGCCGGCAAGACCACCACCCTGCTGCAGAGCGCCCACAACTACCGCGAGCGCGGCATGCGGGTGGCGATCCTGACCCCGCGCCTGGACGATCGTGCCGGCGCCGGCGTGGTCGCCTCGCGGATCGGCCTGCGTGCGGACGGCATGGCCTTCGACCGCGATACCGACCTGCAGCGCTGGGTCGAGCAGGATCTGGCAGCCAACGGCCCGATGGGCTGCGTGCTGGTGGACGAGGCGCAGTTCCTGACCCGCGCCCAGGTCTGGCAGCTCAGCGAAGTGGTCGACCAGCTGCGCATTCCGGTGCTGTGCTACGGCCTGCGCACCGACTTCCGCGGCGAGCTGTTCGAAGGCAGCCAGTACCTGCTGGCCTGGGCCGATGAGATGCAGGAGATCAAGACCATCTGCCACAGCGGCAAGAAGGCGACGATGACGGTGCGTGTGGACGAGCATGGCCACGCGGTGCAGGACGGCCCGCAGGTAGAGATCGGCGGCAACGACCGCTACGTTTCGGTCAGCCGCGCCGAGTTCAAGAAGATCACCCGCGGCGAAGGGCGGATCGATCCGGCGCAGGCGCCGCTGCCGCTGTAGCAGGCGCGCCGGTGCGCCATGACCTCCAGCGGTTTACAAGCACGCGCTGTCGCGCCTAGGCTGCGGCTCCCCTGCTGCCGAACTGGACGTCCGACATGCGCTCTGCCCTCCTGCTGCTGCCGCTGCTGTTGCTGCCCCTGCTGGCCACCGCGGCCGAGCGCCCGTCAGGTGAAGACGATGCGGCGGTGATCGGCGCCGGTTTCATGGACAGCCACCCGGACATGATGTACCGGCAATGGGGCGTCAACGCGCTGCGTCGCAACGATGTCAACGGCGCGATGGACAACTTCCGGCTGGCCGCGCGGTATGCGGACAAGCCTGCCCAGGGCTACCTCGGCGAGATGTACTGGTACGGGGTAGAGCAGCCGCGCAATCCGGTCATGGCCTATGCCTGGATGGAGGTGGCGGCCGAACGTGGCTATCCGTTGTTCGTCGAGCTGCGCAACGAGTACTGGGCCACGCTGCCGCTGGAGCAGCATGATGCGGCGCGCGCGCAGGCAAGCGCGCTGCGCGCCGAGTATGGTGACGAAGTCGCGCGCCCACGCATGGCCGAAGTGCTCAGAAAGGGGCGCCGCGAGATGACCGGCAGCCGCGTCGGCTCGATGTCCAACAACGTCGACATCGTGTACATGGACGGCGGAATCTCCCGCACCATCAAGGCCGATCGCCTCTACGACCCGAAGTACTGGGACCCGAAGCAGTACGAACGCTGGCAGGACGAAACCTGGATGAAGATCCGCCGGGGCACGGTGGAAGTGGGTGTGCCGACCCAGTCGCACGCCACCGACAGCAAGCCTTGAAACAACGGTGCCGGCATGTAGCCGGCACCGGGCCGCATCCATTCAGTACAGCGTGCGCTCCGGCGCACCTGCCGGCGGCGGGGTGTACTGGTACAGCCAGGTCTCGGTGAGGGTCTTGCCGCCACTGCGCAGGAACAGACGGATGTCGATCTGCTCGGTGCTGCCTTCCGGCGGCACCAGATCGAACATCGCGCGGTAGCCGTTGATCTCGCGCAGCGGGCGCGCCGACACGATCTCGACCCGGCCACGGCTGGCTTCCACCACGGCCTCGACCTCGCCCTTGTCGATCAGCCTGGCCAGTTCGCCGCCTTCGAAGTCCACAGCGAAGCGCCAGCTGAAATACTCGCGCTTCTTGCCGACCACGCCACCCAGGCCGGTGCGGCTGGCCACGCAGTGCGCCAGCGGCGGCCGTGCCGGCGGTTCGGCGCCCCAGTACAGGCGATAGCCGACCAGCAGCTCCTGGCCCGGCTGCGGCTTTTCCTTCGGGTTCCAGAACGCCACGATGTTGTCGAAGGTCTCGTCCACGGTGGGAATCTCCACCAGCTGCACCGAGCCCTCGCCCCATTCGCCCTTCGGCTCCACCCACAGGCAGGGGCGCTTCTCGTAGAACACGCCGTCGTCCTGGTAGTGGTCGAAGTTGCGGTCGCGCTGCAGCAGGCCGAAACCACGCGGGTTGCGGTCGACGAACATGTTGAAGCGCAGGTTGCGCGGATTCAGCAGCGGTCGCCAGATCCATTCGCCGGCACCGGTCCACAGCGAAAGGCCGTCGGTGTCGTGGATCTCCGGGCGCCAGTCCCATGCCATGCGGCGGTCGTTCTCGCCCACCTGGTACATGCTGGTGCACGGGGCGATGCCCAGCCGCTCGATCGCCTTGCGCGGGTACAGCGCGCTGTCGATATCCATCAGCAGCACGTCGCCGTTGGTGATGGCGAAGCGGTACGCACCGGCCACGCTGGGCGAATCCAGCAGGCCGTAGACCACGATCGTCTCCGAATCGGCCGACGGCTGCTCCAGGTAGTAGGCGATGAAGTCCGGGAATTCCTCCGGCTTGCCCATGCCGGTGTCGATCGCCAGGCCGCGCGCGGACTGGCCGTACTGGCCTTCCTTGCCGACCGCGCGGAAGTAGCTGGCGCCGAGGAAGGCCGCGAAGTCGCGGTCGGTGTCCTTGCGGGTGTTCAGGCGGAAGCCGGCGAAGCCCAGATCGGCCGGCAGCTCGCCGTCCTTGATGCCGCTCTTGCCGTAGTTGAACGCCGCGCCGTCATAGGCCAGCTCCTGCGCCTTGCCGTCGACCACGTCGAACATGCGCACCGGCGAGTGGAAGTACAGGCCCAGGTGGAAGAACTTGGCCTGGAACTTGCCCGGCTGGTCAGCCCACAGCGCATGGTCCTGGCGGTAGCCGATCGACTGGTACTGGTCCCAGTCCAGGCCTTCCAGGCGGCCCGGCAGCACCCGCTTGTGGCTCTTGTAGGGTGCCTGTGCCAGCGCGCGCGCCTGGCCCTTCAGGGTGGCGAAGTCGAACGGCTGTGGCTGGCCGAGGCGGCGCAGGCCCATCTGGCCGCTCTTGCTGGCCGCGCACGCGGGCAGGGACGGCAGGCCGAATGCAGCCAGGGCGAGGGAGGCATTGCGGATGAAGTCGCGTCGTTGCATGCAGGCGCGTCAGGCACTGAGGGAAGGTCGGCCATCATAGGCAGACAAACGTTAACGGGCAGCGGAGACGTGCCCTGCCCGTTCAGCTGCCGCTGGCCGCCCGGCTCAGCGCTGGCAGTGGCTGCACCAGACGCTGGCGCGCTGGCCGATGGTGGCGTGCTTCAATGTGCGGCCACAGTTCGGGCAGGGCAGCCCGTCGCGGCCGTACACCAGCAGTTCCTGTTCGAAGTAGCCCGGTGCGCCGTCAGGGCTGATGAAATCGCGCAGGGTGGTGCCGCCACGGGTGATGGCGTAGCCGAGGATTTCCTTCACCGCGTCGGCCAGCCGCTGGTAGCGCCCGCGCGAGATCTTGCCGGCCTCGCGCAGCGGGCTGATACCGGCCTTGAACAGGCTCTCGGCGGCGTAGATGTTGCCCACGCCCACCACCACCGCCTGGTCCATCAGGAAGGTCTTCACCGGCGCGCTGCGGCCACGGCTGCGGGCGAACAGGTAGTCGCCGTCGAACGCGTCGTCCAGCGGCTCCGGGCCCAGCCCCTGCAGCAGCGGATGGATCTCACCGGCGGGCTGCCAGAGCAGGCTGCCGAAGCGGCGCGGGTCGTTGAAGCGCAGCAGGCGGCCGTTGTCCAGGCTGATGTCGACGTGGTCGTGGGCGCGCACCGGCGTATCACCGGGCAGCACGCGCAGGCTGCCGGACATGCCCAGGTGCAGCACCGCGCTGCCGATGGCGGTATCCAGCAGCAGGTACTTGGCGCGCCGGCGGATCTCCTCGATGTGCTGCCCCGGCAGCAGCTCGGCCACTTCCGGCGGAATCGGCCAGCGCAGGTCGGCGCGACGCAGGATCACGCCATGCACGCGGCGACCCTGCAGGTGCGGCGCCAGGCCGCGGCGGGTGGTTTCGACTTCGGGCAGTTCAGGCATGAACCGATTCTACGCCCGCTCAGCGTGGCGGTGCCGCCAGTTCACGGGCATCCAGGACGCCATCACCGTTGGCATCCTGCTTGTGGAAACGCTGCACGATCACCTGCCGCTGCTGCTCGCGGCTGATCGCCCTGCCCTTGCCGCCGGGCAGCTCGTCTGCGCTCAGCACGCCATCGCCATTGCGGTCCATGCGATCGAAGGCATACAGCATCCACTGCACGTACTCGGACTCGCTGACCCGGCCGTCGCCATCGCTGTCCATCCGCTGCAGGTAGCTGGTGGTGTCGGTGACCTGGGCCAGCGCCACGCCCGGCAACAGCACCGCCAGCAGAAGCCCGCACCCTGCCCTCACGCGCCCACCAGGCTGTAGCCCTTCAACCGTGCGGCATAGGCCTGCAGCGCGGCGATCCCGCTTTCCTCGGCCTCACGGCACCACGCCTGCAACTGATGCAGGCGCTCGGCGGCATCGTGGCCGCGGGCCTCGAGCAACGCCGCCAGCCGCGCGCGGTACTCGACCAGGGTGCGGATGCGCGGGCGCTGCGCCACCCATTCGCTGAGCTGGGCACGACTGTCCGGCTTCAGCCAGCGGCCATCGTTGACCAGGCCACGGCGCAGCCGGCGCGGCAGCAGGCGACGCAGCTTGGCCCCGGCCTGCACGGCTTCCTCGCGCAGGGCCGGCATGAACACATTGCGCTGGTAATCGGTCATCGCCTGGAAGCGGTGCGACAGCAGCGCCTTCAGGGTCTCGGCGTCGGGCACGGCGATGTTCGGGCGCACGTCCATGGCCGGCGCCACCCGCAGCACCCTGGCCAGGCGCAACGCCTGCAGCAGGCGGATCGCACTCCAGCCGATGTCCAACTCCCAGCGCCGCATCGCGAATCGCGCCGAGCTGGGGAAGGCGTGGTGATTGTTGTGCAGCTCCTCGCCACCAATCCAGACGCCCCACGGCGTGAGGTTGGTGGAGGTATCGGCCGACTCGTAGTTGCGGTAGCCCCACCAGTGGCCCAGGCCGTTGACCACGCCGGCCGCCCAGAACGGGATCCACGCCATCTGGATCGCCCACAGGGCCACGCCGGGTAAACCGAACAACACGGTATTGATCGCGAACAGCAGCACCGGGCCGAGCGTGGCGTGCGGGGTATACAGGTGGCGCTCGATCGCATCATCCGGGGTGCCACGCCCGTACTGCTCGATGTCCGCGCGCATGCCGCGCGCTTCGCGGTACAGCTCCACGCCATGCCAGAACACCTTGCCGATGCCGCGGGTAACCGGACTGTGCGGGTCGTCCTCGGTCTCCACCTTGGCGTGGTGCTTGCGGTGGATGGCCACCCACTCGCGGGTGATCATCGAGGTGGTCAGCCACAGCCAGAAGCGGAACACGTGGGCCAGCGCCGGGTGGAAATCGACCCCGCGATGGGCCTGGCTGCGGTGCAGGTACAGGGTCACCGAAAAGATGGTGACCTGGGTGAAGACCAGCAACACCGCCAGCATGGCCCACCAGCCCAGGCCGAGCACACCACCGGTCAACAGGGACATCAGGGCATCAGGCATGACTGCTCTCCGGGAGTGAAGGATACGTGCCACCTATCATGACGCCAAGCATAGAGAGCCGAAGCAATTTCGACGCAATATCAAGCGAATTCATGCTAATTTCGAATCGTTCGGTGGTGAACGGGCAAGAATGCTCCAATCAGCATCCTTATTTTCCCTCATATCGCACCAGTAAGCACTGGGCTCCACTATTAATTAATAGCAAGAAGCACCTTCATGGTCGACGTATGTGAAGCCCTAGATCAGCTTACGAATGAGTGCCGTCAACATTTGGCAGATCTTCCACAATTGCAGTCCTGTCTGGCGAGACTGGAGCGTTCTATAGGCAGAATGGAAGATCGTGCATCGATACCTCGCTACACGATTAAGACAGTTCATGCGCAAACCTCGTTGCGAGCCATCGTAGAAGGCCTGACTACCGCATTTGAGGCTATCGCGGCGCGACGTTACTCGGCTGCTGAGGCACTTTGTCGCGTGGTCTTCGAGCAAACAGTGAACCTTATGTTCGTTCTCCACGACAATGATGCGTCACGCGCAAAGTCATTGCTCGCTTTCCATCTTGAGGATGCTCGTCGGAGAGCGACGCAATGGCATAGAGCGGCGGAACGTGCAAACAACTCATCTGCACAAAATGCGGCTCGAATGAAGCTTGAGCATATTGAACGCCTCAAAACAAGCACTGAAACTCTCAGTTCGGCGAGTTTAAGGCCCTGGCCAAACGCGCGCGATCGCTTTTCATCACTCGGTTTGGAACTGCACTACTACGAACTTTTTGCATCAGCATCCGATTCAATCCATTCGCTTTCCGAAGACTTCTTCAGCGCTGTGATGATTGAGT
Source organism: Stenotrophomonas sp. GD04054 (assembly GCF_029836955.1). NCBI lineage: Bacteria > Pseudomonadati > Pseudomonadota > Gammaproteobacteria > Lysobacterales > Lysobacteraceae > Stenotrophomonas > Stenotrophomonas sp. GD04054. Next base: position 9,319 of record NZ_JAOECR010000087.1, read on the forward strand.
GCGGACCAGACATACTTCGGAGGGAACGCAGGATCGCCAGCGACTTCGAGCGCGGATCATTCTCGATTTATCTGGGAGCGCAGGGCCTACAGCTCTTTGCTAATGCGTTCCTCCATCTTTCATTTGAACTGAAAGACCCTGCATCCCAAGAACAAGCGCAAACGGCGTTGGAGATGGTGCAAGAGATAGTCAGCAAGCATGAATCGGATCATGCAGGTCATTGGAACCAGCTCCGCTCCCCTCCCGAAGACAGCTAGCAGAGCTTTGTATGCGAGATGGTGCGCGCGTTGGGCACCACGATCATGTAGAAAGTTGTGTAACTGCCGACCAAGTCTCGCCGACTCCTCATGAATGTCGTATCTATCCCCACTACCCCGGTGCCTTCGACAGCGTTGATCGAACTGGACCGCGCCACCGTGGTGCGCGGCCAGGTGAAGGTGCTGCACGGGCTCAGCCTGCGCATCGCGCAGGGCCAGCACACCGCCCTGCTCGGCCCCAACGGCTGCGGCAAGTCCACCTTCATCAAGCTGATCACCCGCGAGCTGTACCCGCTGGCCCAGGGCGACGGCACGGTGGCGGTGAAGGTGCTGGGCCAGAACCGCTGGCAGGTGGACCGGCTGCGCTCGCAGCTGGGCATCGTCACCGGCGACCTCAGCAGCAATCTGGCCGACATGCCCGGGCTGACCGTGGAACAGGCGGTGCTGTCCGGCTTCTTCGCCAGCTACGTGGTGCCGGCCTTCCGCGAGGTGACCGCCGACATGCGTGCACGCGTCGGCGAGACACTGGCGATGACCGGCGCGCTGTCGCTGCGTGAGCGCGCCTACGCCGAGCTGTCGGCCGGCGAGACCCGCCGCGTGCTGATCGCCCGCGCGCTGGTCAACCGGCCGCAGGCACTGCTGCTGGATGAGCCCTCCACCGGCTTGGATCTGGTCGCCCGCGAGCAGCTGGTGGCGACCATGCGGGTACTGGCGCAGCAGGGCATCACTCTGGTGCTGGTGACCCACCACATCGAAGAGATCATTCCCGAGATCGAGCGGGTGGTGCTGCTGCGCGACGGCCGCGTACTGGCCGATGGCACCCGTGCCGAACTGCTGCGCAATGAACCGCTGTCGGCGGTGTTCGGCGGCGCGATCACGGTGGTCGAGCAGGAAGGCCGACTGACCGCGTACGCGGGATAGACAGATGCATCGCTCTCCGTAACCGTCTGTAGAGTCGAGCCATGCTCGACTGCCGTT
>NZ_JAOECR010000088.1:0-10144 GCF_029836955.1 Stenotrophomonas sp. GD04054
AGCGCTTCGCCATCCGCACCCGGCAGATGCGGCAGCCGCCCCCAGCACGGCATCGGCAGGCGCTGCTGCAACGTCGCGATGTTCTCATCCTGGCGCTGCATCACCGGGTCGATGTGGTTGCCGATCCAGCCCAGGCACTCCACGCCGCTGGCCTGCAGCGACTGCGCGGTCAGCCGCGCATGGTTGACGCAGCCCAGCCGCATGCCCACCACCAACAGCACGGGCAGCTGCAGTGCGCGCACCAGGTCAAGCTGGTCCAGCGTGGCCGAGACCGGCGCCAGCCAACCGCCAACGCCCTCCACCACCACGACATCGGCCTGCGCGCGCAATCGCGCGAACGCGGCCACGATCGGCGCCAGCTCCACCTGCACGCCATCCTCGGCAGCAGCCAGCTCCGGTGCCAGCGGCTGCCGCAGCGCGTACGGATTCAGGTCGGCATAGTCCGGCACCGGCCAGCTGGCTGCCTGCAGGGCCAGCGCATCTTCGTTGCGCAGGCCCTGCCCCAGGTCTTCGCTGCCGCTGGCCACCGGCTTCATGCCCACCGCGCGCAGGCCGCGCCGACGCAGTGCATGCAGCAGCGCGGTGCTGGCCGCGGTCTTGCCGATCTCGGTATCGGTGCCGGTGACGAACAGGGCAGGCGGCAGCGTGGCGGGCAACGGCATCGATAAGCTCCAGCGGGGCAACAGAGCCTGCATTATCGCCGGCCCGGCGCGCTTGCTAGACTGCGGGCATGTTCGCCAATGCCTCGCTTACCGGCAGCAAGCCGGAACAATACGCCCAGCTGCTGGAACAGGCCCGTGGCCTGGTCTACGCCGAGTCCGACCGCATCGCCAACGCGGCCAACCTCTCTGCACTGGTCTATCACGCTCTGCCCGACCTGAACTGGGTGGGCTTCTACCTGTACGACGGCAAGGAACTGGTGGTCGGGCCGTTCCAGGGCCTGCCGGCCTGCATGCGCATCCCGCTGGACAAGGGCGTGTGCGGTGCCGCCGCCAGCCAGCGCGTGACCCAGCGCGTGGAGGACGTCGATGCCTTCCCCGGCCACATCGCCTGCGATTCGGCCTCGCGTTCGGAACTGGTGGTGCCACTGCTGCGCGGCGATGAACTGATCGGCGTGTTCGACATCGACAGCCCGAAGGTGGGCCGCTTCGATGCCGACGACCAGGCCGGCCTGGAAGCCATCGCCCGCGTGTTCGTCGAGGCGCTGGGATGAGCGCACCGAAGCTGCGCAACATCGGCCCGAAGAGTGCGGCGTGGCTGCGTCAGGTCGGCCTGCGCAGCCGCGAGGATCTGGTTGCGATCGGCGCGGTCGGTGCCTTCGTTAAGGTCAAGCGCGCCGGCTTCAAGCCCAGCCTGAACCTGCTCTATTCACTGGAAGGCGCGTTGCTGGACTGCCATTGGCAGGAACTGAGCGAGCCGCAGCGTGAGGCGCTGGTGCAGGATTACGAAGCGCGCATCACTGCGCATCCGCTGAAGGCGGCCGGCCCCGCTTCGGGCCCAGTGCATGAGCAGCGCTTCGATGCTGACGACGACGCTGAGGACAGCGTGGCCGAGCGCGCGGACGAGGATTGAGGCCTCCGCGTTCCTGGGGATGCCGGCCAGCGGCCGGCACTACCACTGTGATGCGGGATCGGTAGCGCCGGGTCATGCCCGGCGAGTGCGGTCAGGGCTGCTGCAGCTCCAGCAGTTCGCCCACCAGCCCGACCTCGCCGCGCTCGAGCCACACCCGCAGGCGTGTGCCGTGGTCAATACGCAGGGCCCAGCACAGCGACATCGGCAGGCCGCAGACCTGCGACAGCACCATGCGCAGCGGGCCGCCGTGGCTGACCACCAGCGTCGGCACCGAATCGTCATCATCAAGCAGGCGATCCAGCGCGCGCGCGATGCGCCGCTCGAAGTGGCCCCAGCTTTCGCCGTTCGGCGGCGGGAATGCATGCGGGTCGGCATGGAAGGCCGCCAATGCGTCCTCCGGCAGGTCGAACAGCGACTGCCCGTCCCAATCGCCGAAATCCAGCTCTTCCCATTCCTCGTCCGCTTCCACGTCCAGCCCACGCGGCGTGGCCAGGGCCATCGCCGTGTGCAGCGAGCGCAGCCGTGGCGAACTGATCACCCGCTCCCAGGGCTGCGCAGCGTAGGCGTCGACCAGTTCCTGCGGCAGGCGGGCCAGCTGCGGTGGATCGCTGCGGCCATCGAGGAACTCATCGCGACCGTTGCCGGCATGGCGGACCAGGTCGAGGATCACGGCAGTGCAACCGTATACAACACGCTTGCCGGCGACTGCATCGCGCGCGGAGTGGGAAAAATCGACGATTGAAGCAACATCATGAACACCACTTCTGGACAGCGTCCCCGTAGTGGGGCGCGTCATTCTAGCGTGGGCCGCCCTCTGCCTGCCTGGGAGAGGGCCCTGCACGTGATACGGACAGCGATGCCATCACGCGTTTGCCCAGCCGGATCATCGGCGCTTCGATGCAGCGGTGGCCCAGCGCAGCCAACGGCATTGCGACTGCCAGTACCAGCGCAGCGCACAGCAGATAGCCGGTTGTCCCATCACCAACGGCCGCCAACAGCCGGTGAAGCACCGGCCCCAGCACGGCGATCACAATGGGATGCCCCAGGTAGAGCGAGTAGCTCACCGTACCCAGCCACGCCGTCGCCCGGTTGACGAGCAGACGCGGCGGGCATTGCGAGCAGCCCAACAGCACTGCCAGATAGCCCAGGCCGGCCAGCTGCCATGGTCCTGCCCCGCTCCAGCCAGCTGCGATCCCCGCCACGACCAGCAACAGCAACAGGGCACCGGCCATGTTCAGTGCCTTCCCCCACCACCGCGCCCGCGCCGGAGACAATTGCGAGAGCGCGTTGTACGCATGGAACGCCACCAACCCCATCGCGAACACGGGCGCGTGCGTCAGCCAACCATAGCCGCCCAGCGAGGCCTCCGCGCGTGCACCCAGCGCGCCGGTTCCGGCCAGCGCCGCCAGCCCCAGCAGCACCAAGAGGAGCGTCCAGGCCCGACGCCCGTTATCCACCAACAGGTACAGCAAAGGGAAGATCGCATAGAACAACATCTCCACTCCGACCGCCCAGCTTGCCCACACAATGCCCTGCTCCCAGCCGGGGAACAGGTTGAATGTGAATGTGGCGTTCGCAACGATTTCGGCCCACGGGTGGCCGGCATGGCTGCCACGGCCATCGCGGAAGATCGAGAACGCCAGCAGCAGATAGAACAGCGGTGCGATGCGCAGGAAGCGGTGCAGGTAGAAACTCAGCAACGGCCGACCGCTGGCTCTGTGACGAGGCTGGGTATAACACAGCGAGAACGCGCTGATCACGAAAAACAGTGCGACACCCGTGGCCCCCAGCTGCAGAACGGGCAACAACCAACCAGCGACAGTCAGCGTCGGCGCCGGCATCGACTGGACGTGAAACAACACAACGTAGACGGCAGCCAAACCCCGAAGAGAATCGAGGAACTGCAGGCGATCCTTTGCAATCATGTTCCAGGTTCCAACCAGATGCGCGTGCGACGCTCCTCACTCTACCAGCTGGCGATGCCGTAGACTGCGCGCACTTCCAGGTGACCTGCGGCCACGGCCGGCAGGTTGAAACGGGAAGCCGGTGACGCGTGGATCCACGCCAGGCCGGCGCTGCCCCCGCAACGGTAAGCACGTCAGTTCCAGGCAACAACGCCACTGTGCCGCAGGCATGGGAAGGCGCCTGGACGGTGGCCTCGCGCCACCCGGCGGCAAGCCCGGAGACCGGCCAGGAAGCCTCAGGTCGCGATGCGGTGGGCATGGCGCTGGATGACCGCAGCCTGCGCTGCGGCGTCGGCGCATGCCTGCCTTCGCGGCTCCTCCCCTTCGCCACGCGGGCGTGCGTGGCACCTGGAGTCCCCCATGAAGCTGCAGTCCCGAATGCTGTCCCTGGCCGTGCTGGCCGCCCTGCCCGCGCTGGCCCAGGCCGCCGATGACACCACCGCGCTCGACCAGATCCTGGTCACCGCCACCCGCACCCCGATCGCCCTGCAGGACAGCATCGCGCCGGCCCAGGTGATCGACCGCGCGCAGATCGAATCCAGCCAGGCCACCTCGCTGCAGGAACTGCTGCGCGGCCGCGCCGGCATCAACCTGACCAACTCCGGCGGCCTCGGCAAGCAGAGCTCGCTGTTCCTGCGCGGCACCAACTCGGGCCACACCGTGGTGCTGGTGGATGGCGTGCGCATCAACAGTGCCGACCTCGGCCTGGCCATGTACCAGGACCTGCCACTGGCGCAGATCGAACGCGTGGAAATCGTGCGCGGCCCGCAGTCCAGCCTGTACGGTGCCGACGCCATTGGTGGCGTGATCCAGATCTTCACCCGCCGCAACCAGGGCGATTTCGCTCCGCACTTCCAGCTCGGCGGTGGCAGCAACGGCCTGCGCGAAGCCAGCGGCGGCATCGGCGGTGGCACCGAACGCGGCTGGTTCGGCGCCGACATCGCCTACCAGCATTCCGACGGCATCGATGCCTGCCGCGGCTCCGCCTCGGTGTTCACCGCGGGCTGCTTTGCCGACGAGCACGACCGCGACGGCTACCGCAACCTGTCCAAGAGCCTGCGCGGCGGCTACAGCTTCAACGACCAGTGGACCGTGGAAGGCAGCGCACTGCGCGCCGACGGCAAGAACCACTACGACGGTTACTACAACTATTCGGAAACCCGCCAGCAGGTGCTCGCTGGCAAAGTGCGCTACACCCCGTCTGAACGCCTGGCTTTCACAGCCAACGTCGGCCGCAGTGACAACGAGTCGGACAACTTCGGCGCACCGGGGGTGTTCGGCAGCGCCCAGACCCATCGTGACAGCGCCTCGCTGCAGGGCGACTTCGGCGTGGCCGAGGGCCAGCTGCTGAGTGCAGGCGTGGATTGGAGCGAAGACAACCTGGATGGCAGCAGCGCCGGATATCTCGTCGACAGCCGCCGCAACACCGGCGTGTTCGTGCAGTACCAGGGCCGCTTCGGCCGCCACCAGCTGCAGGCCAGCGCGCGCAATGACGACAACCAGCAGTTCGGCAACCATGCCACCGGCAGCGTGGGCTGGGCGATGGAACTGGAGCACGGCCTGCGCGTCAATGCCAGCTACGGCACGGCGTTCAAGGCACCGACCTTCAGCGACCTGTACGACCCGTGGAGCGGCGTGCCGACGTTGAACCCGGAGAAGTCCAAGAGCGCCAACCTTGGCGTTTCGCAGCAGGGCCAGGGCTGGCACTGGGGCCTGGACGTGTACGAGACCCGCATCGATGACCTGATCACCTACGATGCCTCCACGATGAAGATGCGGCAGGTGGAGAAGACGCGCATCCGTGGTGCCGAGCTGACTGGTGGCATGCTGCTGGCCGGCTTCGACATCAATGCGCAGCTGAGCTATACCGACCCGCGCAACCGCACCCACGGCAGCACCCAGTTCGACAACTGGCTGCCGCGCCGCGCGCAGCAGACCGCACGCCTGGACATCGACCGCCGCTTCGGCGATTTCCGCGCCGGCCTGACCGTGCAGGGTGCAGGCAAGCGCTATGACAACGCCAGCAACTCGGTGAAGGTTGGCGGCTACGGCACGCTGGACCTGCGCGCCGAGTACGCGCTGACGCCGTCCTGGTCGCTGCTGGCGCGCGCCGCCAACGTGTTCGACCGCACGTATGAAACCGTGGCGTGGTTCAACCAGCCGGGCCGCGAGTACCAGCTGAGCGTGCGTTACCAGCCGAAGTGACCGCGACGGTCATGGCAGTGCCGGCCGCTGGCCGGCAACATCATGACCTTCGGCAACGCATCCCGGGTTGCCGGCCAGCGGCCGGCACTACCCATTGCATCAGCCCGGGTTACCGGCCGGCGACCAGGGATGTCCGTTGCATCAGCCCTGCAACCCCGGCAGTTCACGCAGGTCGTCGATCACCGCCACGGCGTGCGCGGTGGCCAGGTCCAGGCCGCGCGGATAGCCGTAACGCACCAGTGCGATCGGCATGCCGGCATCTTCGGCGGCGCGGTAGTCGGTCAACGAATCACCCACCATCAGGCAGGACTCCACCGGCAGCCCGAAGTGCGCGGCGATGTGCCGCAGTGGCTCACCGCTGGGCTTGCGCTGCGGCAGCGAATCTCCCCCCAGTACCAGCGCGAATACACCACCGATGCCCAGGTGCTGCAGCAGCGGCGGTACCAGTGCTTCGGGCTTGTTGGTGCAGATCGCCAGCGGCACGTTGCGCGCACGCAGTTGCGCCAGCGCTTCGCCCACGCCATCGAACAGCCGCGGGCTGCGCAGCAGGCACTCACGGTAGTGCACCATGAACACCGGCATCACTTCGGCCAGGTCCACCTCGCGGCCGGCCGCATGCACGGCCTGTTCGACCAGGCGGCGCACACCGTCGCCGATCCAACCGAGCACCGTGGTTTCCGGCACGCGTGCCACACCGATGTCCTCCAGCGTGCGGTTCAGTGCTTCGGCGATATCAGCTGCGCTGTCGACCAGCGTGCCATCAAGGTCGAACACGACCAGCGAATAGGGATACGACAAGGGACGGCACCTGCATGACGTGGGGCCGTCCATTGTACGCCGCTGGTTTTTGCGCCGATCCGCCTCAGCCGATCCGGCGCGCGCGGGTCGCCAGGAAGGTGGGCAGATAGCGGTCGATCAGGAAGCGCGGCTGCGGCTGCCAGTCTTCCATGAAGCGATCGATGACGAAGCCGGCATCGAGCTGCCCACCGATCAGTTCGGTCAGGCTGTGGCCGAAGGTCAGCGCATCGCCGCGTGCCAGCTTTGCCTCGCGCTCGGCTGGCGCCAGGTCTTCCAGGTCCGAATAGGGAATGGCGTACTGCGGCCGGATCAATCCCTGTGCATCGAGCTGCGGATCACGCGCACCGACGAACAGCACCGGGTTGTAGAAGCTGGCCATCAGCATGCCATCGCGTGCCAGCACACGGCGGCATTCGGTCCACACCGGGCGCACGTCGGGCACGTACAGGTTGGAGATCGGATGGAACACCACGTCGAAACTGTCGTTGGCAAACACGTGCAGATCGCGCATGTCACCCTGCACCGTACGCAGCTGCAGGCCATCACGCGCAGCGACCTGGCGGTCCTGTTCCAGCTGCCCGTCGGAGAGATCGAACACGGTGACGTCAGCGCCCGCAGCGGCCAGCACCGGTGCCTGCTGGCCACCGCCCGAGGCCAGGCACAGGATGCGACGGCCGCGCACATCACCCATCCAGTCCAGTGGCAACGCGCGGGGCGTCAGGTGCACCTGCCAGCGGCCTTCGCGCGCGGCGGCAATCGTTGAACTTTCCACCGGGCGCGACCATTCGCGCACTTCGCTGGCCTGGCGGTCCCAGGCAGCACGGTTGTGGTCGATCAAGGCCTGTCCATGGTTCATGTGTTCTCCTTGCCCGGTGGGCGCCAATCCAGATCCTGGAAGGCCGGGCTGGCGAAGCACTCGGCCAGGAAGTCCAGGAATCGCCGCATGATAGCGGGCTGCTGGCGCCGTGACGCGTACACCGCATGAATGCCGAGTTCGTCCAGGCTGAATCCGGGCAGCAGTTCGATCAGCTCGCCACTGCGCAGCAGCGGCGCCACCTGGTAGGTCGGCAGCATGGCGATGCCGGCACCGGCGCGCACCGCCTCCAGCAGCAGCGAGGCCTCGTTGGCACTGATGTTGCCACCCACCGCCACCGACAGCGAACGCCCATCGCGGTGCAGCTGCCACAGGCTCTTGCCGACGTAGTGATGGGTCAGGCAGTTATGCGCGGCCAGATGCTCGGGCGCGGTCGGCGTACCGCGTGCCTGCAGGTAGGACGGCGTCGCACACAGCACCGAACGGCAGGTGGCCAGCCGCCGCGCGATCAGGCTCGGGTCGATCTGGCGGGCGATGCGCACCGCCAGATCCACGCGCTCTTCCACCAGGTTCACCGTGCGGTCGACCAGCAGCAGTTCGATGCGTGCCGCTGGATGGCGCGCGACGAAGCCGGCCACCGCCCGCGCCAGGTGGCTCTGCCCGAATGAGACGCTGGCGGTCACCCGCAGGGTCCCGTGCGGCTCGGGATCATCACTGGCCAGCTCGCCCTGCAGTTCTTCGCCGATCGCCAGCATCTGCCGGAAGCGCGCCAGCGCCGCCTCACCGGGGCCGGTCAGGCTGACCCGGCGCGTGGTCCGGTGCAGCAGGCGTGCGCCCAGCCAGCTCTCGACCTCGGCCAGGTAGCGGCTGACCATCGCCCGCGACATGTCCAGCACCTCGGCGGCGGCGGTGAGGCTGCCGCGCTCGGCCACCTCGACGAACACGGTCATGGCGGTCAATCGGTCCATATGCTCGATTCATGCAACAAACAAGCGCGTTATACGCTGTTTTTCGAGCAACTGCAGCAGCCTAGAGTGGCCCCATTCCCACCCCACACCGCCCCACGGAGTCCTGCCATGAAAATCGCCCTCGTTGGTTCCACCGGCAACATCGGCCGCCAGATCGCCCGCCACGCGCTGGCCCGCGGCCACCAACTCACTGTCATCGTGCGCAGCGCGCAGGACCTCCCGGCCGAGCTGGCCGGTGCCCATCCGGTGATCGCCTCGCTGGATGACCAGGACGCGCTGGTTGCCGCCATCACCGGCCACGACGTGCTGGCCAGTGCCTACGGCCCGCGCCCGGGCGATGACATCGGCCGCGTCGGCGAGATCGCCGCGCAGCTGGCCGCCGCCGCACGCAAGGCCGGCGTGCCCCGCCTGGTGGTGGTCGGTGGCGCCGGCAGCCTCGAAGTCGCACCCGGCGTGCAGCTGGTCGATACCCCCACCTTCCCGGAGGCCTACAAGCCGTACGCACTGGCCCACCGTGAGGCGTTCAACCGCCTGCAGGCGGTGGACGACCTGGACTGGACCTTCTTCTCGCCGGCCGCCGAAATCGGCCCGGGTGAAGAGCGCGGCCAGTACCGCGTGCAGGCCAAGGCCTTCCTCGCTGATGCCAGCGGCCACAGCCGCATCAGCTACGCCGACTACGGCGCGGCGTTCGTCGCCGAGCTGGAAGCGCACCAGTACCCGAAGCAGATCATCACTGCGGCGTACTGATGCCAGGCCGCCGGGCATGGCCCGGCGCTACCCACCTGTGAGCCAGGCCCACGCCCGGCTCGCCGTCCGCCACAAGGAATGCCCCATGCGTACCGCTGCCCTGCTGCTCCCCCTCGCCCTGGCCGCCAGCTTCACCAGTGCGCCACTGCTCGCCGCGCCGGCCGCCGCGGCGCCGGCCACGGCCACGAAATCCCAGCTGCACCTGCAGACCTTCCATCCCGGCCCGCAGGCGATGTTCTCGGTGTCCTCGGTGCTGATCGAAGGCCGCCACGACGCGATCCTGGTCAATGCGCAGTTTGCTCCCAGCGACGCGCGCAAGCTGGTCGAGCTGATCCGCACCAGCGGCAAGCAGCTGACCACCATCTACATCAGCCACGGCGATCCGGACTACTACTTCGGCCTGGCCACGCTGCAGGACGCGTTCCCGCAGGCGCGCGTCGTCGCCACTGCGCAGACCGTCGCCCACATCCAGCAAACCCAGGCCGGCAAGCTGGCCTACTGGGGACCGAAGATGGGCGCCGACGTGCCGGCGCGCATCGTGGTGCCACAGGTGCTGGACGGCGATGCCCTGCAACTGGAAGGCCAGCGCCTGCCGCTGATCGGCCTCGATGGCCCGACCCCGGACCGCACGGTGCTATGGGTGCCGTCGCTGCGCGCGATCGTCGGTGGTATTCCGGTGGTAGCCGGTGAGCACGTGTGGATGGCCGATACGCAGACGCCGAAATCGCATGCCGACTGGCTGCAGACCCTGCAGCGGCTGCAGGCGCTGAAACCGAAGGTGGTAGTGCCGGGGCACTACGCGCCGGGCGCGGCGCTGGATGCCAGTGCGCTGCGCTTCACCGCGGACTACATCCGTGCGTTCGATGTTGAGGCGGCAAAGGCGAAGGACAGTGCGGCACTGGTGAAGGCGATGCAGGCGCGCTACCCGAAGCTGGCGGGCGTGGCGTCGCTGGAGTTGAGTGCGAAGGTGGCCAAGGGCGAGATGCAGTGGCCATGAGGTAGGGAGTTTTCTTTTGCAGGGCTGCGCCCTGCACCTGCTCAATGCAACGGCAACAGCCGAAGCAACAGCAACAGCT
>NZ_JAOECR010000089.1:0-8773 GCF_029836955.1 Stenotrophomonas sp. GD04054
AACCCACCCCACCACGGAGGGGCTCCGCCGTTCGCCGATCGCCCGCCGCAGGCGGCCTTTCGCGCTGCAGCATGCCGGCAGGCAAACCTGCGCCATCATGGACACCCCGCCCCCGCCAGGACCGTCCCATGCAGCAGTACCTGCTTCTGATCTACATCGAGCCTGCCCTGCTGCAGGCCCTGCCCACCGAAGAATTCAACGCGCTGATGCGCGACTGCCTCGCCCACGCCGACAAACTGCAGGCGGAAGGCACGCTGCTGGCCGCGCAGAAGCTGCAGCCGGTCGACACCGCGCAGACCCTGCGCGTGCGCGATGGCCACAGCCGTGTACTGGATGGCCCGTTCGCCGAAACCCGCGAACTGCTGGCCGGCTTCAACCTGATCGTCGCCCGCGACCGCGACGAAGCCATGCGCATCGCCCGCGATTTCCCGTGGGCACGCTTCGGCAGCATCGAGGTGCGGCCGCTGGAAGACATGGACGCCGAGCGCGAACGCTGCGGCGCCCCGGCTGCGGCTATGGCAGCAGCCGTACCCTGATCTCGCGCGGGCCCACGCCTTCGTTGCCGCTGTAGTCGCGCACGCTGGCGCGCACGGTGTACTCGCCCGGTGGCAATGCCGCCGGCTGCCAGCGCCCGGTTTCCATCAGGCCGTCACGCACGGTGTTGGTGGCGAGGTAGCGGAAGCGGGTCACCGCACTGCCATGCACGGTGATGCCGCTGTCCGGTGCGTAGGCCACGCGCACCGCTTCGGTCTGCGGCGGCATGCGGTTGAACACGATGTTCCAGCGCGGCTGCTCATAACCCTGCAGCGGCTGCCCGGCAGCATCGAGGATCTGGTAGCCCACCTGGTACATGCCCAGCCGGCGCCGCGGCAGGTTGTTGTCGACCTGGTCCCAGGCCTCGACCACGATCTGCACGCCGCGGCCCTGCCGCGCCAGCATCACCACGCCGTCGCTGCCGGCCGCCAGCGGTTGGTCGTTGTCGTCCAGCAGCACCACATCGGTGATGCGCGGTGCGAAGTGGTCGGCGTAGTTGTGGAAGCCCAGCGCCACGGCGTTGGTTTCGAAGCCGCCGGTGCCCACCGCCAGGTGCACGTGCGCCTGGTTGTTGATGCTGCCCAGGCGATCGCCGACGTGGATGCGCGTGCCGCGACGCACGCGCATCCGCTCCAGCTTGCCCTGTTCGTCGTACAGCGCCTGCCAGCGCGCATCGAACGGCTGGTCGCGCGGTGTGCGGCCGACCCGCATGTGGATGTACTTGAGGCGGTCCACGGCCAGGCCCTCGGCCTGCCCACCCAGGCTCCACGCCGCTACCGGGCTGCTGATCTTGCCATCGGCGATCGCCAGCACGGTCTGGCCGACATCGCCGCGCACATCGAAACCGCCGTGCAGGTGGTGGCGGCTCTCGCCCTTGAAGTTGCCGCGCACTTCGCCCAGCGTGCCGACCACTTCATGCCAGCCATCCTGGGGTGCCAATGGCCAGCGCCCACCGGTGTCCGGCAATGCTGCATCGGCAGCGGGCCCGACCAGCGCCGGTGCCGGCAGGTCACCCACCGGCAGCGGGCGCAGGCGGTGCAGGCGATAGCTGGCGGAATCGGCCACCAGCACACTGCCATCGGCATCCATCGCCAGGCCACTGGGGCGGGCCAGGCGCGGCAGGCGGCCGTTGCCCACCAGCGCGATCTGGTGGCCCTGCGGCGTCACCTGCACGATGCGTCCATCAAGGTCACCCACGTACAGCACGCCGTCGTGCGTGGTGGCCAGCGACAGCGGCCCATTGATCACGCCGCCATCGCCCAGCAGCGTGCTGACCGTGCCGTCGGCACCGACCCGACGCACCGCGTTGTTGAACAGGTCGGCCACCAGCAACGCGCCGTGCGCATCGAAGGCCAGCGCCACCGGGGTATCGAAGCGCGCCGCGGCGCCCAGGCCATCGGCCAGTCCCGGGCGCTCGCCGCCGGCCAGGGTACGCACGTTGCCATCGGTACCGATCACCCGGATGCGGTCGTTGAAGGTGTCGGCCACATAGACCTGGCCCTGCGCGTCCACCGCGATGCCCATCGGTGCATCGAAGCGCGCCTGCGCGGCAGGGCCATCGGCGTAGCCCTGTTCGCCACCGGCCAGCGTGGTCACCTGGCCATCGGTGCCGATACGGCGGATCGCGTGGTTGCCGGTGTCGGCCACATACAGGTTGCCCTGCGCGTCGGCGGCGATGCCCGAGGGCGTATTGAAACTGGCCTGCAGTGCCGGGCCATCGATACGCCCCTCGCCCTGCCCGGCCACCGTTTCAACGCGGCCATCGGGAAGTCGGCGACGGATCCGGTTGTTGTCACCGGCATCGGTGAAATAGACGCTGCCATCGGCACTGCGCAGCAACGCGTACGGATCGGCGAAACGCGCCTGCGCGGACGCGCCATCGCGGTCACCCGGGTGGCCATCGCCGGCCAGCGGCTCGATCTGCGCGGTCCACGCCAGCGGCGTTGGAACCGGACCTGCCGGTTCAGCCGGCGTATGCAGCGGCGTCTCCCACCAGGTCGCGGCCAGTGCCACTACGGTCGCCAACGCTACGCCTGCCGCCATCCATTGCCACCGTGCCATCGTGCTGCGCTGCCTGCCTGCTGTCTGAAGAGACACCGACAATAGACGCTGAACGCAGGATCCGCCAAGGCCAAACGTACTGCCGGATACCAGAGTTCCATGCGTCGCGCTTGTTCTCCCTGGCTACAGCGGGTTCAATGCTCTTCCCACGGATGGAGATCCTCCATGCCCCGCATCTTCCCCCTCGCCGCCCTGCTGGTGGCCGCACTGGCCAGCACGCCGGCCTCCGCCTCGATCTCGGTGGCACCACAGAAGCCGTCAGTCACCGCCGATGCGATGCACCAGGCCTATGCCACGCGATGGGATGAGGCGATCCAGCAGTCACGCAGTGGCAACACGCTGGGCGCACTGATCGCGATGGAACGGCTGATGGAAGATCCGATGCTGGATGACTTCGATGCTGAACATCGCGGCCGCGCCGCGCAGGTGGCCGGCTGGACCGCGATGGTGCAGAAGAAGCCGGACCAGGCTCGCCGCTATCTGCAGCGCGCGCAGGAGGCACTGCCGGACGATGCGCAGATCCTGCTGACCCTGGTCTCGGTGGAACTGTCCGAGAACCAACCGGCGCCTGCCACCAAGCACCTGGTGCAGGCGCTGAAGCATGCCGACGCGCCGTTGCCGGTGGACCACCACGCGATCAACTACCTGCAGTTCCGCCTGCGGGACCAGCCGCAGCAGCGCATGGAACTGCTGCAGGCACTGTTCGACAACGGCTGGAAGAGCGGCGGCCTGGAACCCACCGGACTGTGGCTGGCACTGGCCACGCTGCAGGCCGACAACGGCCGTGGCGAGGCCATCCCCGCGACCCTGGCCCGCATCTCCGCGCCCGCCGAAATCATCCGGCTGCGCAGTGACAAGCGCTTCGATCCCTATGTCGACCGCGCCAACCCGCGCTTTGATCCCGTGCAGGCTGCACAGAAGCACCTCGACGAACTGCGGGTTTCCGGCCTGCTCGACCGGGCGCTGGACGCGCGCATGGCCGAGTTCAGCAGCACGCTGCTGATGCTGGACCGCAACGAGGAAGTGCTGGCGCTGACCGATGGCATGGCCGCTGCGGCCGCCGAAGGCGAGGCGCCTTCGGCGGCAGAAGCCGAATGGGTGGCATGGCTGCTCAACAGCCGGCTCACCGCGCTGCGCCGGCTGGGCCGCAACGAGGATGCGCTGGCGGCAGCCAAGCTGGCCGCACGCATCGGTGCACTGGGCCCCGATGGTGCCGAGCACCAGTTCAACGTCGGCTTCGTGTTCAGTTCGCTGGGCCGCATGCAGGATGCCGCCACGGCAGTGAATGACATGCCGGGCCTGGCCGGCTACGGCAAGGCGGCCCAGGCACTGCTGCGGTTCGTTGCCGCCCGTGAACGTGGCGATGCCAAGGCCGAACAGGCCGCGCGTGCAGCGATCCTGGCCCAGGGCGATGACGCGCGCCTGTTCCAGCGCGAGATGCTGCTGGACGAGGGCAATCTCGACGGCGCAGCTGCCGTGCTGATCGAACAGTTGCGCTCACCCGTTGAACGCGGTGAAACGCTGGCCAGCCTGCAGGACATGCGCACCTATCCGTCGCTGCCCGGTGACGTGAAGATCGATGCGGCCTGGCGTGCGCTGAAGCAGCGCGCCGACGTGCAGGCCGAGGTTGCCCGCCTGGGCCGCATCGAACGCTACGAACTGGTCAGCACCTCCACCTCGCGCTGAGCAAGCTCCCATGTAGAACCACGTGCGTGCAGCACCACCCTCCTAGCGCGCCGGCACCTCGCTACGGATGCCCATCGCCTCGCGGTAGCGTGCGTACAGGGCCATCACCTTGTCCACGTAGGCCAGGGTTTCGGCATAGGGCGGCACGCCCTTGTAGCGGGTGACCGCGCCGATGCCGGCGTTGTAGGCGGCCGCTGCCAGCGGCCGATCACCGTTGTAGCGACGCAGCAACGCGCGCATGTAGCGGGCGCCGCCATCGATCGACTGCTGCGGCGAGAACGGATCATTCACCCCGTACTCCTGCGCGGTGTCCGGCATCAACTGCATCACGCCCTGTGCGCCTTTGCTGGACACCGCCAGCGCATCGAAGTTGCTTTCGGCATGGGCGATCGCGCGCAGCCACGCATCATCCACGCCGGTGGCCTTGGCGGCGGCCTTGAACTGTTTGGCATGCTGCGCCAGCTGCGGCTTGCCCACCTTGCCCAGGCCTTCGTGGGCAGGCTCACCCGGCGGCGTGGCCATGGTGAACTTCAGGAACACCCGCGAGCCGGGCAGGTTGCGGGTGGAGTAGACCAGCGCGCCATCCTGCTCGCGCTCGTACAGCACGCCGCTGAACACGCCCATGTTGCCCCACAGATTCGGGGTCTGGATGGCGTTGTCGTCGATTTCCTTCGGGGTGCAGCGTGAACCGGGTTCCGGCGCGGTGGCCAGGCTGACGGTGTTGCCCTGCACGCAGCGGTAGACCGTACGCGCGGCGGCCAGCCCGGGCCACAGGCTGGGCAGCAGCAACAGCGCAAGCAGGAGAGGGCGACGGGACATGGCGGCCGGATCATCCGGCCGCGCCCGCTAATGCTGGGTGAATGGGGGTCGGCAGGGCTGCGCCCTGCACCCGTGGTAGTGCCGGCCGCTGGCCGGCAACCTCAACAGCAACGGCAACGGCCGATTTCCTGCGGGGGTCGGATCCCGTTGCTGCGCAACGGTCTCTGACCCCACGCCAGAGAGATCTCTGGATCAATCGATGGAACACAAACGCTGGGTTACTTCGCGGTCCTCCGCCGCACCCAATACCCCACGCCCAACAGCACGAACCACACCGGGCTGGCGACCAGCGCCTGGCGGGTGTCGGCCTGCAGGCTCAGCAGCACCAGCACGGCGGCGAAGAACACCAGGCAGGCCCAGCACATGGCGACGCCACCGGGCATCTTGAAGATCGAGGCGGCGTGGCGTTCCGGGTAGCGGCGGCGGTAGGCCATGTAGGCCACCAGGATCAGCGACCAGACGAAGATGAAGAGCACGGTGGCCAGCGTCGTCACCAGGGTGAAGGCGGTCACCAGGTTGGGGATCAGGTAGATCAGCAACGTGCCGCCCAGCAGGCACAGGCACGAGAACAGCAGGCCACGGGCGGGCACTGCGGCGCGCGACAACTTCGACAACCCGCGCGGTGCGTGGCCCTCTTCGGCCAGACCGTACAGCATGCGGCTGGTGGAGAAGATGCCGCTGTTGGCCGAGGACGTGGCCGAGGTCAGCACCACGAAGTTGATCAGGCTGGCCGCGGCAGGAATGCCGGCCAGCACGAACAGCTGCACGAACGGGCTCTTGTCCGGCACCACCTGGCGCCACGGGGTGACGGCCATGATCGCGATCAGCGCCAGCACGTAGAAGATGATGATGCGCACCGGGATCGAGTTGATCGCCTTGGGCAGGTTGCGCTCGGGGTCTGCGGTTTCGGCGGCGGTGGTCCCCACCAGCTCGATGCCGACGAAAGCGAACACCGCGATCTGGAAACCGGCGAAGAAGCCGACAAGGCCCATCGGGAACATGCCGCCGTCATTCCACAGGTTCGACAACGACGCGGTGTGGCCACTGGGCGAGGTGAAGCCCCACGCCACCAGCCCGGCGCCGGTGATGATCAGCGCACAGATCGCCACGATCTTGATCAGCGCGAACCAGAATTCCATCTCGCCGAACAGCTTCACCGTCACCAGGTTCAGTGCCAGCAACAGCAGCACGCAGGCCAGTGCCGGTATCCAGGCATCCAGCCCAGGGAACCAGAACTGCGCGTAGGCGGCAATCGCGATCACGTCGGCGATGGCGGTGACGATCCAGCAGAACCAGTACGTCCATCCACAGAAGAAGCCGGCCCAGGGACCGAGCAGATCGGTGGAGAAATCGATGAAGGATTTGTACTGCAGGTTGGACAGCAGCAGCTCGCCCATCGCGCGCATCACGAAGAACAGCATCGCGCCGATGATCAGGTAGACGAAGACGATGGACGGGCCGGCCAGGCTGATGGTCTTGCCCGAGCCCATGAACAGGCCGGTGCCGATGGCACCGCCGATGGCGATCAGCTGCAGGTGGCGGTTGGACAGGCTGCGGCGCAGGTGCTCGGGGGGCGTTGCGGGCTCGGTCATGGGCGTGCACTGGGGCGGGCGAAGCGTTCGACGTTAGTCCTCCCCGGCCCGGAGCGCCAGCGCTGGACGGCCCGATTGCGTCAATCATGGTCGCTTTCATCACATTGTGACCGAATACCGGATTTGTCCCATTCCGCCCGGCCCGGCGTCATGCTCAGATAGCCGCACCTGCCCAAGGATCGGCCTGACCATGTGCCCTGCCCTGCCCGCCCCGCTGGAGCTCCGGCCTTGAGTCGGCTACGCGTGATCATTGGTGGCACCGCGCTGGCGCTGCTGGCCGCGGCCGTGCCGATCGCGGTGATGGCCTATGCCACCTGGGACCGTGCAGTCAGCGTCGAGCAGCAGCGGCTGCGCGACATCGCCGGTCGCGCCCTGCGCCGCGCCGACCAGTCCTACCAGGAAGCGCTGGCGGCACTGCAGTCGGCCGAGGTCGGCGCCCACGACGCCTGCGGGCCCGACCATATCCGGCGCATGCAGACGCTGGTGATGACCTCGCCGTCGGTCGACCAGATGGGCTACTTCGAGGGTAGCAAGCTGCGCTGTACGTCGTGGGGGCCGTTCCTGTCCGACGTCAACCAGCCCAAGGCCGACCACGTCACCAGTGATGGCGCCGGCATCGCCGTGGATGTGCGCCCCGAGGCCAGCGGACGGCGCCAGGTCCTGTCGATCCTGTACGGCAACTACGACGTGCTGGTCGATCCGCGCCGCTTCGTCGATGTCATCGCCGACCCGAACGTGCGCCTTGCCCTGGCCAGCCCCGATGGGCGTCTCCTGGCCAGGCAGGACGGCATGGATCCGGCATTGCTGGAGACCCTGCTGCGCGCCCCCGATGAAGGCCTGGACCACCACACCCTGTATGCCACCGCCCGCAACGAAGAGTGGTTGGCGATCGCGACCATGCCGCGTACCGCGCTTGCCGCGACCTTCCGCCAGCAGGCGTGGCTGTTCGTGCCGATCGGCGTTCTGCTGGCCGCTGCCGGTGCCGGCCTGGTGATCTGGCTGTCGCGCCGCCGCCTGTCCCTGCGCGGCGAGCTGGCCACAGCGATCCGCCGCCGCGAGCTGTACCTGCACTACCAGCCGATCATCGAGCTGGATACCGGCATCTGCGTCGGCGCCGAAGCGCTGGTGCGCTGGCAGCGCCCGGATGGCACCCAGGTGCGGCCGGACCTGTTCATTCCGCTGGCCGAAGAGGCCGGCATGATCGGCGCGGTCACCGATCTGGTGATCGAGAACGTGGTGCGCGACATGCGTGAACTGCTGGTGGCCGACCGCAGCGCGCATATCGCGATCAACCTGGCCGCCGAAGATATCAGCAGCGGCCGTGCGCTGAAGATGATCTCCAAGCACATGGCCGGCAGCGGCATCCTGCCGCAGCAGATCTGGATGGAGGCCACCGAGCGCGGCTTCCTGGATCTGGACCGCGCCCGCACGATGCTGGCGCAGGCGCGTCGGGCCGGGCACAGCGTGGCCATTGACGATTTCGGCGTCGGCTTCTCCAGCCTGCAGTACCTGGAACAGCTGCCACTGGACGCGTTGAAGATCGACAAATCATTCATCGATGCGATCGACACCGAGAGCGCCACCAGCCCGGTAACCCCGCACATCATCGACATGGCCAAGGAGCTGGGCCTGTGGGTGGTGGCCGAGGGCGTGGAGACCGAGGCACAGCTGGCGTATCTGCATACCCGGAAGGTCGAGTTCGCGCAGGGTTGGCTGTTCTCGCGGCCGCTGCCGCGGGATGAGTTCGTGGTGTTCCATCACAAGCGGCAGCAGCGCTATGGCGCGGCGCGGGAGCACATGCAGAATCCGCGCAGCGTGCCGATCGAGCGTGAGGGGATCGAGTAGGACGGCCAACGGCAGAGCCCCTCGTGGTGGGTCGCGCCCAGTGGATCCATCAGTTGGGGCCGGGTGGATGGGTCGCGCAGGGGGCGCTGCAAGTACGTCCATGTAAGCTCGGTCGCCGCATCCATGCGGCTCACGCCCCTGCGCAACCCACCCACCCGGCCACGGACACATTGCGGCGGCGTCCCACCACGGAATCAACAGAAGAAAGCAAAAGCAAAAGCAAACGCGGGTCGCTG